>JAWKNW010000002.1:300000-409461 GCA_041391505.1 Rhodothermales bacterium | reverse complement strand
TCCATCGGCGTGTCGAAGTCGTCCCGATGGGCGTAGTAGACGTCGATCCGGTCGGTCTGCATCCGCTTCAGGCTTTTTTCGCACTCGCGTTCGATCTCGGACGCGGTGAGGCCGCCGGGCGACCCCGGATAGTCGAAACCGAGCTTCGTCGAGATCGCCATCTCGTTCCGGCAGCCGCGGGCCTTCATCCAGTTGCCGATCGTCCTTTCGCTGTCGCCGCCCTCGAAGCCATCCAGCCAGGCGGCGTAGAAGTTGCCGGTGTCCAGAAAGGTGCCGCCATGCGCGCGGAAGAGGTCGAACAGTTCGAACGAATGCGCCTCGTCGATCTTGCTTCCAATCAGGTCGGTGCCGTAGCACAGGGCGGACACCGTGACATCGGTACGTCCAATCTTAACTTTTTCCATCAGCACACAGGTTACAGGGTGGAGGGTGAAAGCGCTTTCGGCGCTCACTTATAAAATGTGACGATCGCCGCGCCGGCCATCATGAGGATGACGCCGATGACTTTCATCATGGTGATGGGGTTGATCTCCTGGCCCAGCCAGCCGAAATGGCTCAGCACGAGGCCGGTGATGATCTGACCGGCGAGCAGGGTGACGAAGAACGAGCCGGCGTCCATGCGACCGGGCTGAAGAATCCAGGCGATGGCGAACACGAGCGCCGCGCCCATCGCGCCGGCGAGGAGGAGCAGCTTGTTGATGTCCTTGAGCGGGGTCAGGGCGCCCGACTGCCAGCCGGTCACGCCGATCGCTACGGCGGTGAGGGCCCCGATGCACCAGAACACGGCATTGGCCACTTTCGGGTTGCGCATGATCGCCCCTACCTGCCCGTTCATGGCAAGATGGACGGAAAGGATGACCCCCAGAAAGATGGTGAGCATAAAAAACTGGATACGCATACTGAACCTCCAGGTAGAGTGGGTATTGGTGGATGCAGAGGCCCCGTGCGCCGAGGTGGTGATGTCAGGCGCGCGCAGGGGTAGAGGGCGTCCGTGGACACCGCCTTAAGATATGGTGAATAATATCAAAATAGGCAAGTCCGGCGGGATCAGACTGGTTTTCGCGCGGAGGTCGCGCCCCGCATGCAGTGGCCGCACGGACGGAAGCCGGCGGCGATGGCGTCGGCTTCCGAACGGAAGAAGACCCGATTCGCGCGTTTCATGCGCTTGCCGCTCCAGCAGCGCAGCGTCCCGTAGATGCGCAAACGCCGGTTGCCCGCCCAGGCGATGTCGCCCGAGCGCAGCAACCGGCGCACGTCGGTGTCGGTGAGGTGGGCGTGATGGATCACGAAGGCATCAGCGGACGACGAGGAACTGGCGCACGGCGCGATAGGCGCCGGCTTCCATCTCGTACAGATAGACCCCGCTCGGGAGCTGCGTTGCGTCGAGCGTGGCGCTATGCCAGCCGGCGGGCTGATCGGCATCGATCACGCGGAGCACCTCGCGCCCGAGCACGTCGACGACGCGCAGCGTCACCGGGCCGGCCTCGGGCAGGGCGTAGCGGATGGCCGTCCGGTCGCGGAACGGGTTCGGGTAGTTCTGCTCCAGCGCGAAGGAGACCGGCGTCGCGCCCGCGTCCGCGGCGCGCACGACGAGGCGGCGCGCCCCCGCGCCGGGGATCGGCGTCGCCGCGCCGGATACGATCGGGAGCGTCGCGATGCGCGCGCCGGCGGAGTCGAACACGTCGAGTGCGTAGGCGCCTCCATCCAGATCCAAAAACGTCGCCGAAGCCGGCGCGCCGGCCTGGAGCAGCAGCGTCGCTCCGTCGATCCGGGCCGACGCCAGGCGTCCATCCATGAAGCGGACGTCCAGCCCCGTGCCCGCGGGGGCCGGCGGCATGGCGGCCGACGAGGCGGCATCCGGGCGCCAGGACAGCGTCTGCGCGAGGCCGGCGCCGGTCTGGACGACCACCCGGGGCCCTTCCGGCGCGCGCGCGGCCACCGCCGGCGACGCCTTCGACGCGCTGCCGCAGGTCAGCGTCACGCTGCCGGTCTTCTTCGCGAAAACCCAGTAGCCCTTCCCGGGCTCGAGCAGCTGGTTCTCGGGCACGACGAAGGTGTTCTCGTAGCCGAAGAACAGATCGGGGTCGATGATGCCGGCCGGGTCGTTCACCTGCGCCAGCGTCACCGCGCAGGTCGGTCCGGACACGATGTTCCAGCCGGTGTGCAGGGACCAGGTCCGCGACGCGGCGGGGATGCCGGCGACGCGCTGCGTTCCGTTGGCGGGGAACCGTAGCCAGTAGCCGGCGCCGGGCACCAGCGTGGCCGGGATCGGCGGGACGAACGACACGCCGTTGAAGGTCAGGAGCGTGCCGCCCGTCGCATCGGGAAATACGGCGTCGACATCCGCGTCGGCCACGTCGAGCGGCAGGCCGACGAGGTTGTGGCCGGCGCGGTAGGCGACGTCGATAAAGGGCGTGGCGCCCTCGTGCGCGCCGAGCGCGGCGCCCGAAAGCGGACGCGGGTTGCCAAAGAAGTCGTTTGTAACCTTCGGCACGCCGGCCGGGAGCGCCGCGGCCTTGCCGGAAAACTGGGAGCCGTCGGCCAGCATCCAGCCGGCGAACGGGTCGTTCAGGTCGGTAACGTGCGGCGCCGACTTGTCCACCATCGTGGAGGAGAGATCGGTCTTCGACCACGTCCGCCACGCCGGCAGCGCGTTGGTCTCGAAGCCCGGGATGGACGCGCCGCCCTTGGGCTGGAAGTGGAACGTGGAGAACGCGGTGGAATTATGCGGCCAGTACGCGTTGCCGCCGCCGTGGTTGGTCAGCGCCGGCGTCACGTCGACGTATTTTTCATACGCCAGCTCGGCGCTGGCCTGTCCGCGCACGTTGTCGAGGAACAGGTTGTTGTAAAACCCGGTGTTCGTGGCGTCGCCCCGCTCGTCGGAGCCGATGCGCAGACCGCTGGCGAGGTTGCCCATGAAGGTGTTGTGCACCACCATGTTGCCCTCGCTCACGTCCACCACCATCCCGTGGCCGATGAATCGGTTGCCCACGATCCCGTTCCACTTCACATACCACGTGTCGCCGGGCGCCGGCTGCGCCGTCCGCGCCATGGTGCTGACGTTGTTGCGCACCAGGTTGCCGTCGCTGTTCACCTCGATGAAGAGGTTGACGCCCATGTTCGAGTGGAAGCGGCTGCGCTCGATGATGTTGTTCGTGTTGTCGGTGTCCAGCCAGAGGCCGGGGCCCTCGTTCTCGGAGAAATCGAGCTGGGTGAACAGGCTGTTCGTGGTATACGTCCACTTGCCCCCGCCCGACTCGTGGTAGGGGTCGTATCCCTTCCAGTTGTTGTATTTGGCCACGCTGTGCGCCACGGTGCAGTCGTCGCAGCCCTGGGATTCGTTGACGCCGCCTTTGAAGCCGTCGATCCCGTTGTAGTAGGCCCGGACGCCGCGTACGCGCTGGTGGCTCCCGAACAACAGGATTCCCGTGCCGTTCGTCCACTCGATGACGATGTTGTCGATCAGGGTGCCTTCATTTCCCGTGCACACCGCGCCCTGTTTGAGGATATTGGCGAGATGACGGAAGGTGAAGCCGGCGAGGCGCAGGTGGCTGTGCGGCGGCAGGCCGCTGCCCGGCACCTTCGCGGAGCATTCGACGTTGCCCGAAGGGTTGAAGAGATGCCCTTTCCGGCTCGTTTCCATCCGGACCTGGTTCGGGTTGGCGTCGCCGGGCAAACGCACGTAGACGGTCTCGGGCTTGCCGATCGACGTCAGCGAGCCGGTGCCCTTGACGAAAAACGTCCCTTCGGGCAGGCTCGTGGGGGTATAGGCCGGCTGCCACGTATCGATGTTGTTGTAGTAGGGTTTGAGCACCTCGCCGGCGGCGATGACCATTTCGGCATGCCGGGCGGCGTCGTATTTCATGACCCCGTTGCGGTTGTAGACGAGCTTGTTCAGGTCGCCCACGAGCCAACTGTCGTAGGGCCATTTCATCGACCAGACGTTGCCGCTCTTCGTCCATACGCCCGGCAGGGGCTCGGCGCCGGAAACGATGACGTCCTCGCCCGGGTTGGCCGCATAGGTGATGGGCAGACCGGGCGTGCCGCCGCGTTTGGGGACGATCTCTTCGTAATAGGTGCCCGCCCGCACGAGCACGCCGTCGCCCGGCGTCAATTCATTGCCCTGGGCCGCGCGCGTGATCGTCTTCCAGGGGCGCAGTTGCGAACCGTCGTTTGTGTCGTTGCCGGTAGCCTGGTCGACCCAGTAAATCGTCCCGGGGATGACGGTGGCGATGGGTTTGCAGGTGCCGTCTTCAGCGCAGAGCGAGCCTGGACCGCACTGATAGGCTTGCTCGATATAACACTGTTGCGCCAGGGCGGCGGCGGGGAAAGCGAGCAGAGCGCACAACATCAAGACGGGACGGAAGCGCGCAGCGCCCCGCAGTCGGTTGGGAACGAACATAGCGATACACCGGAATACTCGGAGGACGTGGAAAGTCGATAAACCGCGTGCCGGTTTGAATCGACCCGATCGGGGGACGGGAATGCGCGCGTGATCGCCGGGGGCGTCAGGCGGCGTGGAGCCAGAGAATAGAGAGGCCTAAAATAAGCAATCGGCTCCGTAAATGCGCCACTTCATGGTTATTTTTTGAGGGCGCCGGCGGTGCTCTCGTCGGAATAGATGACGATGTGCTGCGGAATCCACTTGCGCAGCGCCGCTTCGATCTGGGTGGGATGCACGGGTTTGGCGATGTAATCGTCCATGCCGGCTTCGAGGCAGCGCTCGCGGTCGCCCTTGAGGGCGTTGGCGGTCATCGCGACGATCGGGACCGCGGTGAGCGCGTACTGACGTTCGAAATCCCGTATGAGCCGGGTCGCCTCGAACCCATCCATGACGGGCATCTGGCAGTCCATGAAGACCAGATCGTAGTTTCCGCCGGCGACGATCGCGAGGGCGTCGCGCCCGTTCGTCGCACAGTCGATCGTGCAGCCGTACCGCTCGATGATGCGCTGCGACACGCGCTGGTTGATCTCGTTGTCCTCGACGAGCAGGATGCGCGCTTCCGGAACGTAGAGGCGCTCCGCCGCCGTCGCGGTCGGATGCGGTTGACTCGTTTGCGCGGGCGCAAACAGGGTGCGCAGGGTGTTGCGGATTGGGTCGTTCTTGAGCGGCCAGGGCACGATGGCCTCGACATACGCGGGGATGGAGGGGAAGCTGTTCGTGATATCGGGGATGAAAACCACGCGGGCGGGGCTGGCCGACGCGCAGTTGAGATCCAGCAGGGCGGCCATGGCCGGATCGGTCAACGCCGCCTCGTCCAGCATGATCAGATCGATCTGCTCGAGGCTTTCGTGCGAGATGGCGTCGTCGTCAAACAAGGCCGCCACGCTTTCGAACGCCTCGACGAGGCAGCGGTCGTGCTCGAGGAGGACGTACAGCAACTCGCGCGAGGCGTCGTGCCGGGCGCAGACCAACGCGCGCTTGCCGGCGACGCCGTCCTGCACGGTCGCGACTTCGTGCGCGATCTTGCTCTTTTTCAGCGTGATCGTGAACCAGAATGTCGAACCCACGCCGGGTTCGCTGTCCACGCCGATCTCTCCATCCATCAACTCCACGATCTGGCGCGAAATCGCGAGGCCGAGGCCGGTCCCGCCGTATTTGCGCGTGGTCGACGAGTCGGCCTGCGAAAAGGCCTGGAAGAGCCGCTCGCGCGCCTCGATCGAGATCCCGATCCCGGTATCCTCGACGGAAAGGTGGAGCGAAACCTCGTCGTCCGTTTCGTACCGACGCGCGCACCGGATGGTCACATCCCCGGAGTCGGTAAACTTGACTGCGTTGTTGACGAGGTTGAGGAGGACCTGCCGGATCCGCCCCTCGTCGCCATGGAGCCAGACGGGGACGTTGGGATGCAGCAGACAGGTAAGGGCGACGCCCTTCTCCCGTGCCCGGGTGTGGAGCAGGTCGACCACCCCGCCCAGCAGCCGGTTGAGATTAAAATCCCGGTACTCGAAATCGATTTTGCCGGCCTCGATCTTCGAGAAATCGAGGATGTCGTTGATGATCGAGAGGAGGGCGCCGGCGGAATATTCGATGGTCTGCGTGTAGTCGAGCTGGTCGTCGTCCAACGTGGATTCGAGGAGCAGGCTCGTCATGCCGATGATGCCGTTCATCGGCGTCCGGATTTCGTGGCTCATGTTGGCCAGGAAATCGCTTTTGGCCTGGTTGGCGGACTGGGCTTCCTGCGCCATCTGGTTCGCGATCAGGTTGGCCAGCTCCAGATCCCGGGCGATCCGTTCGGACCGCTCCTGCATACGTCGCAGTTCGGCTTCCATCGCGACGCGGTCGGTGATGTCGAACCCCATGACCATGATCGGGGCCGCCGGCGACGTACGATAGAAGGTCATCGCGATGTACCGCGGTCCCTCGGGCGATTCGAACGCGATGTCGATCCGTTCGCTGAGGGACTCGCCGCCGGCGAAGGCCTCGATGGCGCGCGTCAAGTCGGGCTTTTCGCCGCAGGCCCCTGCTTTATTCCCGATGAACGCCTCCATCGGCTGCCCGTTCAGCTGCGTGAACAGGTCATTTACGTTCAGATACCGCAGATCCTGGCTCAGGCAGAAGGCGACCCAGGGGGCTTCCGCATGAGACCGGTCTTCGCCCGCCGGCGGATCCAGCGGATAGGCGTTCTGCATACCGGCCGCCGTGCAGGTGAGGCACTGCGGGGAGCGGAGTGGGTCGGGTGTGGGCGTAGACATCGGAGGGAAGCGGAATGAGACCGGTTCGATCGTCGGGCGTAAACTACCCGGATATTCACCGCACTGCCAGGTTATTAGCGTGAGCGCGTATGCGATGTCAGTATCGGCCCGAGCCGGCAAACCTTTACGATCCGGCGCGACCCCCCTGCCGGCGTACCGGTTATGCGGATATTGCGGCGATCCTGTGACAGGTTTAACACGGATGCGTGATGATGTCGCCGATCTTTATGCGTAGCGTTATGTGGGAGAAAAGAACATCTGCGCAAACCATCATGACTAACGCACTACCCATCGAAGAAGGCACCCTGCTCGAGGTCGAGGGCGAACGCTATCGGGTGATTGGCGTCACGGATCTCGGGGTTTCCGATCTGGCTTTGCCTGGCATTCAGCGCTGGGGAACGCATATCCTGACGCTGAAGCGCCACTCCGACGGCCAGCGTTTTGCCGCGACCCTGTACGATTCCGGCAAGATCGGCCTTCCATACCCGTTCAAGGGGCACGACTGACGGCCGGCGCGCCCTCGATCACTGCGGTGATCGCCCGGCGCGCTGGGAGGACCCCGCCCTGGCTTCGCGGGACGCCTTGAACCGCCACGGCCGCCATGTTCCGGCCTGCCGATGAAAGCCACGCCGGCGCGAACCCGCCGATCGTTCGCGCAACTTGTCCGGTTTCCACGGCCCGCGCACCCCGCGCGTCCGCCGGGTTTTGCGCCTGGCTATCAGCCAGCTAACAACAGCCTGTAGCCCTGTCTGCCTGCCGGCACGAGGCACGTCTTGCCGGCAAAATACCCCTTCGCGGCGTGTTTTTCCGGTCCCGCCGACGTGCCTGAAATCGCCGTTCCGGATGAAGATTCGATTCACACCATGCGTCCGAAACTGTATCAAAACAGCCGGAATCTTGTGACAACTTCACCATTGATGTGTGATGTGGTCCGTCCGATATAAGGTGTATACTGCTTACGTGCAATCATCAACCAAGTACCAACAATCCGACATGAAGTACAATCCCAATGACCCGTGGGAACGCGCGGCAGTGGGGCTGTTGTTGGGTATCATCGTGCTTCTTTTGGTGACGATCGTTTCTGTGCTCTTTTAGACACTTTCGAAAATGCGCGGCACGAAGGGATTCGGGTCGTCGTCGTAGGATTTGTCGCCGTTAGTTCGTTTGTCTGTTGCACTCCAGAAGGCCATGCGGCTCGGGGACCGGTTCAGCCCGGTGTTCGACACCCGTCCCCGATGCGCATCGTTGGAAAGAGCGTGACGGCGAGCCCGGCGTGAAGAGCGGGAGACAACATCATGGGTAAAGGGTAATAAAACCCGTTCCCGGTGTAATCATGGCTACACCAGGGACGGGTTTTATTGTTTGGTGCCGGGCGTGGTCGCCGGGCCGGGATGCGGGAAGGGCCTGTGGGCAAAGGATGCCGGCGCCGATGGAAAGAATTTCCTCGTTTGCGGCGTCAGGATGCGGTCACGGGCAAAAAAAAGGACATTTTGTACGTGGCATACCGTTCGCTCAAGCCTGATTCAGCTTAATCATGCGAACTCCTGTATACCACGAGCCTGGTCCGGAAACGGAGCGGGCTCGTGTATTTTTGTAGCCTCCGTTCACGCGGCGGGCTTCTTTTCCAGGATCAGATCCAGCAGCTGGATGAGGCGCGCGCGCAGGTGCCGGCGGTCGACGATGAAGTCGATAAATCCGTGCTCCTTGAGAAACTCGGCCCGCTGGAAGCCCTTGGGCAGCTCCTGGCCGATCGACTCGCGGATGACGCGCGGGCCGGCGAACCCGATCAGGGCGCCGGGCTCGGCGATGTTGAAATCGCCCAGCATCGCAAACGACGCCGTCACGCCGCCGGTCGTCGGGTCCGTGAGCAGCGAAATGTAGGGCATGCCGGTCTCATGGAGCTGGGCGAGGTGCGCGCTGGTCTTGGCCATCTGCATGAGGCTCAGCGCCCCCTCCATCATGCGTGCGCCGCCGCTCTGGGAGATGACGAGGAGCGGGACGCGCTCGGTGTACGCGCGTTTGATGGCGCGGCTGATCACTTCCCCCACCACGGACCCCATGGATCCGCCGATGAACGAGAAGTCCATGGCGGCAATCGACATCCGGTGGCCGCCCACGTTGCCCATGGCGCCGCTGGCGGCGTCGCTCAGGCCGGTCTTGTTCTGCGCGGCGGCGATGCGGCCGGCGTACGACTTGCGGTCGACGAAGTCGAGTGCATCGACGGCGCTGAGTTCGGTGTCGTACAGTTCGTAGACGGAATCGTCGAACAGCAGATCGAAGTATTCCCGGGCGCTCATGCTGAGGTGGTGCCCGGAATTCGGGAAAACGAGGGCGTTCTCCTGCAGCACGCGCGCGTTGATGATCTCGCCTGTTTCCGGATCCTTGGCCCACTGGCCCTCCGGCACGTCGTTCTGTTCGCTTTTTGTGGTGCGGATGCCGGCGTCGGTGCGTTTGAACCAGCTCATGCGGTGCGTGCGTTTTGATGAAACAGGTGTGGGTGAGGCGGGCTGCGAACGGGCAGCCCCTAAGGTACGACGTTTTAAGTTAAGACAGGTACCGGGCCGGCGTTGGATTTTGTGTTGAGGCCGTCGCACTGCGACCGCGCGCCCTGGGGCTTGCAGCTACCGGTCAGGTCGCTTTGCCCCCAAAAGGCAATCGATCGAACAGCGTCCCCCTTTTCTCCAAGGGGATGAAGTCTTTCAGGTAAAACGGCTCGAAGGATGCCAGATCCTCGAAAGCGCCCTGTCGCCAGCGCTCGAGTCCGCGCCGCGCCACCGTGACGGGCGACGGCGCAATGCCCGGCACCAGACGCGTCGCGTCGCCGGCGACCGCGCGGCAGCCGGCTTCGATCGCCCGCGCGCCCTCGCCGATCACCCACAGGGCGCCCGGATAGGCGGTGGGCATCACGGCCGGTGTCTCAGCGACGGCGAGCGCGCTCGCCGGGACGGTCTCGGCCATCCCGCCCCCGTCGAGCGCCTCAAAGACGCCGAGATAGACCTCGTCGCGCCGCGAATTGAGCGCCACGGCCATCCGGTCTCCCGGCTGCGTGAAGGGCAGGCACACCCACGCGAGGGCCTCCAGCGTAGGGATCCCGATCAGGGGGATCCCGCGCGCGAAACACAACCCTTTGGCCGCGCTGACCCCGATCCGCAAGCCGGTATACGACCCCGGACCCATCGAGACGGCGACGGCGTCGAGGTCTTCGGGGCGGACGTGCGCGTAGCGGAGGGCGTCCTGGATCAGGGCGGGCAACCACTCGGCATGCGAGCGCGGCGTTCCGAGGGTCTGGGCGACGAGCACCTCCGCGCCGCGGGCGAGCGCCACGCCGCAGCTGTCGGTGGCGGTCTCGAGGGCGAGCAGGAGCGGGTCGTCGGTGGGCACGATGTGCGTGGGATGGATGGCGGGCATGAATGCGGGGGTGCTCTAACGATGCGGGCAGAAAACGGTGCCCTTGCCCCCGGCGCGCGGCGCGGCGGCGCCCGAAAAAAACGCGATTTCGCTGTTCACATAATCTCCTTGATTCTTAGATTCCCTGGCGTATACTTACAACCGGTCGCGGCGTCTATCGGGCGCCGGCGGCATCCCGAATTGACATGCGAGGACAATGAACCGGCCGGCCCGGCGAGGGCGATGCGCCGGTCGTTCCAGCGATATGCCATCAGCGGAAACGGATCGAGGCGCAAAAAAGCGCTTCCCGTTCTTTTTAGCGATACAGCGTGGCTCTTCAGCCGGCCCATCATGCCGGCCGCCTCGCGGGCTGACCGCGGAGCCTGGGCCCGGGGAATCATATGGAGGATGACTATGAAGGTTTACGACGTTGAACACATCCGCAACATCGCGTTGGTAGGGCATCAGGGGAGTGGCAAGACGATGCTGACCGAAGCGATGCTGCTAAATAGCGGCGCGGTCCAGCGCATGGGCTCGATAGCGGAAGGGACCACGGTCAGCGACTATCATCCGAGTGAAAAAGAGCGCCAGATGTCGGTTTTTTCGTCGCTGGTGCATGTCGACAACAACGGCGTCAAGCTGAACGTCCTCGACGTGCCGGGGTATCCGGATTTCGTGGGCGAGATGATCATGGCCCTCAAGGTGGCCGATACCGCCGTTTTTGTGATCAACGCGGCGGAAGGCATCCAGGTCGGCACGGAAACGGCCTGGAAGGAGGCGGAAGAGCATGGGATCCCGGCCATGTTCGTACTCAATCAACTCGACCGGAGCGAGGCGAACTTTCGGGACCTGGTAGGCCAGATCCGGGAACGGTTCGGACGCGGCGCCGCCGTGGTGCAACTGCCCGCCGGCCCCGGCTCGCGCGGGATCATCGATGTGCTCCTCATGAAGCAGCTCACCTTCGGCGCGGGCAAAGGGGAGGTGAAGGTCGGCGAGATCGATCCGGCTTTTAAGGAGGAAGCCGATCAACTCCACAACGAACTGATCGAGAGCATCGCCGAAAACGATGAGACGCTGATGGAGCGGTACTTCGAACAGGGCTCGCTGTCGGAGGATGAGATGCGGCACGGCCTCCATGTCGAGATGCTCAAGCGGCAGCTCTTCCCGATTTTTATCGCGAGCGCCACGGAGAACATCGGGGTCAGCCGGCTCATGCAGTTCATCGCCAACGTGTGCCCCTCGCCGATCGAGATGCCGCCGGCCGCGACGGATTCCGGCGATCCGGTCAAAACGACCAGCGACGGCCCGCCGGTCGCCTTCGTGTACCGCACCATGGCGGAAGCGCATGTGGGCGAGTATTCGTTCTTCCGGGTCTATTCGGGAGTGCTCGAACAGGGGATGGACCTGGAGAACGCCCAGACCGGTGCCACGGAGCGGCTCGGCCAGCTCTACGCCATCAACGGCCACGAGCGCGATCAGGTCGCCAAAATGTTCGCCGGCGATATCGGCGCGCTGGTAAAGCTGAAAAACACGCACTCCAACAACACCCTGCGCGCCAAAGGGAGCAACGTGGCGATCAAGGGCATCACCTTCCCCGAACCGCGGTACGTCACCGCCGTGCGTCCGCAGAAACAGGGCGAGGAAGACAAGCTCGCGCAGGGCCTGCACGCGCTCTCCAACGAAGACCCGTCGCTCGTGGTGACGCTGGATCCCCATCTGAGCCAGATGCTGCTCGGCGGACAGGGCGAAATGCACCTGGCCATCGCCCAGTTCAGGCTCAAGAACCGGTTCGGCGTGGACATGGAGTACATCAAACCCAGGATCTCGTACCGCGAAACCATCCAGAACACGGCGCGCGCGGCCTATCGCCACAAGAAACAAACCGGCGGCGCCGGCCAGTTCGCCGATATCTCGCTGCTTGTCGAACCCTATAACGGCGACTTCAAACCGCCGGCGGACATCTCGGTCCGCGGCGAGACGGTCCTCGAAACGGCCTGGGGGGCGAAGCTGCATTTTGTCGACGCCATCGTCGGCGGCGTGATCGACATGCGGCGGTTCGCCGGCTCGATCCAGAAAGGCATCCTCGAAGCGATGCAGCGCGGCCCGATCGCCGGCTATCCCGTGGGCGACGTCCGCGTGGTGATCTTCGACGGGAGCATGCACGCGGTCGACTCGAACGACGCGGCGTTCAAGACCGCCGGCCGGATGGGATTCCGCGACGCGTTCCGCCAGGCGCAGCCCGTCATTCTCGAGCCGATCTGCACGCTCGAAGTGATGGTGCCCGGCGCCTACACGGGGGAAGTCATGGGCGACCTCAACGTCCGCCGCGGGCGCATCCAGGGCATCGAGGGCGAAGGCGTGTTGCAGAAAATCGTCGCCCAGGTGCCCGAGGCCGAGCTGTACCGGTACGCCACGATCCTGCGTTCCATGACGCAAGGCCGCGGCCTGCACAAGGCGTCGTTCCTGCAGTACGAACCGATGCCCCGCAACATCCAGGACAAGGTCACCAAAGAAGCCGAAGAAGAGGTCGAGGCGTAGGGCCACGCTATTTCGTGTCCCCCCGACAGGGGGATCGTGTCCCGGCCCGCTCCTCATGTCCGGGCAGAACATGAAAAAGCCTGGCAGGTCAAACCTGCCAGGCTTTTTTCGTCAAGTGTGTCATTACGTGGCGCGAGAGAGACTTGAACTCTCGACCTCCGGGTTATGAATCCGACGCTCTAACCAGCTGAGCTACCGCGCCCTGGGCTGCCGAATCGTGCAGCGTGCCTATAATCGCCCGGACGGAGGATTTTGTTTCGTCTCCCACCCATTCCTCGGCATTTTTTGTAATTTCCCGTCGTCACGATCCGCGTCCTGCGGCCGTGCCGCCCGCACATGTAACCCGCACCTTCCCCATTCGCATGGCCTGGAGTTCGATAATCGGTCAGGAACGCGCCGTCGATGTGATGCGGCGCGGCCTGGAGCAACAGCGCCTCGCGCACGCCTATCTCTTTTATGGCCCGGAAGGCAGCGGAAAACGCGCTGCCGCCATCGAGCTGGCGAAGGCCCTGCAATGCGAACGCGATCAGCCGGAAGCCTGCGGGGAATGCCTCCCCTGCCAGAAAGTGGCGCGGCTGATCCATCCCGACGTGCAGGTGCTGTTCCCCTACCCGGGCGACGTCGACGAAACGGAAGTGGCCGAGCGCCTGCGTTTGCTGGCCGAAAACCCGTATGCGGTAATCGATTTTATCCGCCGGCCGTTCCTCAACGACGCCTCCAAGGTGTCGAACAAGCAGGCGATCTACACGGTGGCGCGCATGCACCAGGAACTGCGCCGCTCGATGAGTTTCAAGCCGGTGGAGGGCCGGCACAAAGTGGCGATCCTGACCGACGTCGAGTTCATGCGCGTCGAAGCCGCCAATGCCTTCCTCAAATTGCTCGAAGAACCGTCGCCGCGGACCGTCTTCATCCTGATCACGTCGCGCACGGACAAACTATTGCCCACCATCCTGTCCCGGTGCCAGCGGCTGCGTTTCGACCCGCTCTCGAACGAGGCCATCGCCGCCGCGCTGGAAAGCCGGGCGCAGATGCCGCCCGACGCCGCGAAGATGCTCGCCCGCATGTCGAACGGTTCGTATTCGGCCGCACTCGAACTCGCCGGCAACGAGGAACTCCTCGCCCATCGCGAGCAGGTCGTCGAATTCATGCGGCTGGCCTACACCGGGCACATCGACAAGCTGTCCGACCGCATCGTGAGCCTCGGCGCCCTCGGCCGCGAACGCCTCAAGGGATGGCTCATCCTCCTGATGAGCTGGATCCGCGATTTGCTGCTGTTCCGCCATCAGCGCGAACAGGCCCTGCTCGTCAACAGCGACCAGGGCGAGACGATCCAGAAATTCTGTGATGGCGTGCCGCGGGCAAACCTGGAGGCCATGATCGGGTATGTAGAGGAAGCGATGGCCCTCATCGGGCGGAATACGCACGTGTCCCTGACGCTGACGGTGCTGGCGCTTTCGCTGCATAACGCGATGCACGGCCGGCCCGTCGAGCGCCTCTACGTACCGCTCGCTTCGCCCGAGGAGGCGCTCAGCTAGCAATTGGCGCGGCCAACGGCGATATTGCCCTGCCTGCGTCGCGTCACCCGGCGCGTCGAAGCGCACATCGTGAACCTTGATCCCAATCATCGTGGCTTGTAGTTCTTGCAGCAGTGGAGGTGGATGCGGCAGCCAGGGCGGGTGCGGTTCCGGCAAGGCCGGCTCGTCCTCGTGCCCGTCGATGCAGGCCTACGACTGGCTGACGGATCTCGGGATCGTCACCGCGCCCGTCGTGTACCCGCTCGTCGAAATCGCTTTCAAAGGGGGGCGCAAAGGGGTCTATCGCAACGCCGAGAATCTCGAACTGCAGACCGGCGACTTCGTCATCGTCGAAGCGGATCGCGGGATCGATTTCGGATCGGTGCACCTCGTCGGTGAAATGGTTCGGCTGCGGATGAAATCGAAAGGCCTCGACGAGGAGCACGAATTTCCGGGAATCGCCCGGCTCGCCACCCTGAAGGACATCGAACGGTGGGAGGCGATCAAGGAGGAGGAGGCGGAGGCGTTTCTGGTAGGCCGGCGGACGATCGACCACATGAATCTCCCCATGAAGCTCGTCGATGCGGAGTGGCAGTTCGACCAGAAGAAGATCACGTTTTATTTTACCGCCGACCATCGGGTCGATTTCAGGGAGCTGGTGCGCGAACTCGCGCGGCGGTTCCGGACCCGCGTCGAGCTGCGCCAGATCGGCGCGCGCGACGAAGCCGCGCGGATCGGCGGCATCGGTTCGTGCGGGCGCGAACTCTGCTGCTCGACGTGGTTGCAGGACTTTAAACCGGTATCCACCCAGGCGGCCCGCGTCCAGAACCTGCCGCTCAACCCGGTTCGCCTCAGCGGCCAGTGCGGTCGACTCAAGTGCTGCCTGAACTACGAACTGGAGCAGTACATGAGCGCGCTCCGCTCGTTTCCCGCCGTCGATACCCCGATCACCACGCACCAGGGAGAGGGCATCATCCAGAAACTCGACATCTTCCACGATCGGGTATGGATCGAGCATGCCGACGGCACCTGGGAGGATCTGTCGCTCGATGAGGTGACCGCGATCCTCGGTGAACAGCCGCCTCGCCCGACGCCGGCGAGTCCGCGCCGCGCCGTGCCCGCGCGTCTGCCGCGCCGGCCCCAGGGAGGAGGATAAAGGGGGCTACAGCGTCTCCAGCCCTTCGATCCCGCTCAGGAGGTCCTCGGGGTTATCCCGGATCAGCGCGAGGATGGCGCCGTGGGGGACGATCACGTAGTCTTTTCCGTTGAGCGAGATCTCGATCAACTCCTTCCGCAGGAAAAAGGCCAGGTCGCCCGGGCGGGCCTGCAGGGGGAGATACCGGGCGGCGTCGCGGGACGGAGCCCATGATTCCGTCTCCGAGTATTCCGGGTTGGGGATCACGTAACCCGGACCCGTGCGCACGACGCGGCCTATGCTGACGCGTTCCTGATCGGTAACCGTAGCCGGCAGATACAGACCGGATTGCGTCTGCTTTTCTCCATTCTCGGGTTCGATGAGCACCCGGTCGCCAACGATGATGACCTCTTGCATGGCAGCGATAGAATACGGCTACAGGGATGGTTTGAGGGGGGACCGCCGCGCCGGATGGGGCCGGCGTTGGGGGAAAGGGACGCCATTATACACATCGCGCCCGTCAGTTACCTCCCATTAAACGAAAACGCACAACCCGGATCACAGGTTGTGCGTTTCGATGCTCAGTCCGCAGGATGCCGTTAAAGATGAAAGACTACATAGAGCAGCAAACCAACGACACCCACACCAAACATCATGACTCGGATGAGGCGATCGACAGGGTTTCGCATGTGATTACTTGTGCGTGCGGTGGGTGGTGTACGGTGAACGGGTCGGTGAGGTAGTGCCTACTAATGAAACGGGGTATAGGCATATAGTCAACATTATATGCACTATTTCTTTGTGAACTATTCGCTGAAGCAGCACAAATAGACGCACTTTTACCGCATTCACCCATGCGCCGCCGGCTCAAACGGACCGAGCCGGCCGGCCCGCTACCAGTCGTTCTCTTCCTTCGTGATGTCCATTTCCACGGGCGTGGGGTAGTTGGTCGTGAAACAGGCGTTGCAGTAGCCCTGCGACGTGGAGTGGGCCTGCTGGACGGCCGTCATCATGCCCTCGACCGAGAGGTACGCCAGTGAATCCACGCCCAGCCAGCTCGCCATGCTGTCCATATCGTCGAACTGATTCGCGAACAGCTCTTCCTGGCTCGGGAAATCCATCCCATAAAAACACGGGCTGATCACGGGCGGGGAAGACACCCGGAAATGCACTTCCTTGGCGCCGGCTTCCCGGATCATCCGGACGAGAAACTTGGAGGTCGTGCCGCGCACGATCGAGTCGTCCACCAGCACCACGACCCGGTCCTTGAGCACGCCTTCGACGGTGTTGAACTTCAGCCGAACGCGGGTGTCGCGCCGATCCTGGCCCGGCGCGATAAAGGTGCGGCCGATGTAATGGTTGCGGATCAGGCCGATTTCGTATTTGCAGGGGTATCCGAGCTTCTGGCACTCGGACACATAACCGAGCGTGGCGGTGTTCGACGAGTCCGGGACGGCGATGACGATTGGCGGTTTTTCACCGGGCGCCACCATCGGTACGGGCGTTTCGTGCGCGAGCTGCTTGCCGAACTTGCGGCGCACCTTGTCGACCATCTCGCCGAAGACCTTGGAGTCCGGCCGCGCGAAATAGATGTACTCGAAGATGCACTGGCTGACGCCGTACTTCTGGGGCAGCTGGTAGCTGCTGAACGCGCCCGATTCGCAGCCCTTTCGGTCGATCACGAGGATCTCGCCGGGCTGGACGTCGCGTACGTATTCGGCGCCCAGCAGGTCGAGCGCGCAGGTCTCGCTGGAGACGCAGTAGGCATCGCCGCCCTGGTCCGCCGGCTTGCGGATGATGCCGAGGACGAGCGGGCGGAAGCCGTTCGGGTCGCGCACGGCGATCAGGCTGGAGTCCGTCAGCATCAGCAGCGAGAACGCGCCTTCGAGCTGCGTCAGCGCATCGATGATCTGGTCGATCTGCTTCTTCCGCCGGCTCTGGGCGATCAGGTGCAGGATGAGCTCGCTGTCGCTCGTGGTCTGGAAGATGGTGCCGCGCTCGCTGAAGGCGTTGCGCAGTTCGCGCGCATTCGAGATGTTGCCGTTGTGCGCAAGCGCCAGGTTGCCGTCGCGGTAGTGCACCTTGAACGGCTGGATGTTCGCCCGGTTGTTCGAGGAGCCGCTCGTCGAGTAGCGATTGTGCCCGATCGCCGACATCCCCAGCAGCTTCGTGTCGAAGATGGCGGGGTCGTTGAAGACGTCGAGCACCAGCCCGTGGTCCTTGTGGATCGGCATGATCCACCGCTTCTTGTGCTCGTCGAACGTGGAGGTTACGATCCCCGACGCTTCCTGGCCGCGATGTTGGAGGGCGTGAAGACCGAAATAGGTGAGCTGCGCGGCGGAGGGTGTGTTAAATACGCCGAAGATGCCGCAGGACTCTTTGATCTGTTTCATACAACGAAGGATTTATCCTCGGTGGGCGGTTTAACGTGAACCAGCACGCGGCCAATGCGGTGATTTTCCACCGATTCGATGCGCATGGTGAGGCCGTCGTAGACGATTTCGTCGCCGACGCTTGGGATGTCGCCTGTGAGGTGGAAGATCAGCCCGCCGAGGGTCTCAAAATCGTACTTATCGACGTCGAGTTCAACATGCAGCAGCTCCATTAAATCATCGATGTGGATGCGGGCATCGACGTAATGGGTGAACTCGTCCACCTGCTGGTGCAGCGCTTCCTCCTCGTCGTCGGTTTCGTCGCGGATGTCGCCCACGATTTCCTCGAGCACGTCTTCCATGGTGATCAGGCCGGCCGTGCCGCCGTACTCATCCACCACGATCGCCATGTGGATGTTGTGTGCCTGAAACTCGTTGAGCATTTCAACGAGCGGTTTGGCGTAGGGGACAAAAAGGGTCTTGCGGGCGATGGTCCGCCAGTCCGGCGTCTTTTCCCACTCGCCGGGCTTCAGAAAGGGGAGCAGGTCCTTGACGTAGATGATGCCGAGCATGTTGTCCAGGTGCTCGTCGTAGAGCGGAAGCCGGCTGTGGCCGCCTTCCAGCAGCAGGGCATAGGCCTCCTCGAGCGTCGCCGAAACGGGCATGGCGTTCATGTCCATGCGGCTCGTCATGATTTCGCGGACCGTCGTGTCGCCGAAGTCGAGAATCGAATGGATCAGCTCGCGCTCTTCCTCCTCGATGGAACCCTGCGCCTCGCCCAGGTCGGCCATCGTCTTGAAATCGTCGTCCGAGAAGTAAGGACGGTCGAGATGGCCATAGCCGACCACCTGCTCGAGCCAGGCCGCGAGGGGGCGGGTGATCGGGCCGAGCAGCGCGTAGGCGCCGGACATCAGCGGGGAGACCATGCGCGAAAAAACGATGGCATGGCGGGAAGACGCCCATTTGGGCAGGAGATAGACGCCCACCGCGACGAGCGCCGCGATAATCGGCAGCTGCATGGTGAAACTGAGCACCCGCGGCGCGTTGAGCAGGTGGCCCAGGTAGGTGAGCAGCGACGACGTGGCCAGGACGAGCGCGATCTCGAAGAGGGCGCCCAGGCTTTGCAAGGTGAACAGGACCGGCGTCCGGTTCTCGATCAGGGCCAGCACCCGCCGGCTGGCCGGGTCGTCCACCTCGCGCAGAAACTCACGCGCCGTGCCGTTCAGCGCACTCAGCGACCGCACCGAAGCGGAAATCAACGCCACAATGATCCACACGCCGAAGACGGCGCCGATATTCGCTACAACGACCTCCCATTCCAGATCAGGAGGGAAAACGTGCGGGAAAAAAAGGCCGGCGATCGAAAGAGGGGAAGAATCAGCGTCAGGATCCAAGGCCTAGAGGAAGAAGCTCCTGGGATAGTTCAAAAAACGGCGATGACCCGGTGCGAACAAACCCGTCGACAGGGTCGAGAGAAACGATAGCCGCGGGGTGGGTGTTCCGGAGGAAGCGCAAGGATCGAGGTTCAACGTTCAAGGTTTTGCATGCGGCCACCTCAAACGTTGAACCTCGATCCGTGAACCCTAGAAATATTGCCCCGTCACCACGATGAAAATGAGCACCGCGAGGACGGCGAGGGGGCAGAGGTAGCGGATCAGGAATGACCACGCCGGCGAGGCCGGCAGGCGGTATCCGCCTTCTTCGAGCGACGCGAGGGCCTTCGGGATGCCCCATTTCCAGCCCACGAACACGCAGATCAGGATCGCGCCGATGCTGAGGGAATAGTTGCCCCAGATGTTGTTGTTGATCGTCAGAAAATCCCAGGCGAACAGGCCGCCCGGGTTGGCTTCCGATTTCGCGCTGAGCAACGCGCTGCCGCCCTGCGAGAGGGCGGAGGGCACGGCGAGCAGGAAGCAGATGAACCCGAGGACCCACGACGCCTTCTCGCGCGTCCAGCCGCGCTCGTCGACGAAATAGGAAACGACGACCTCGAGGAGGCTGATGGTCGATGTAAGCGCCGCGATCGACAGCAGGAAGTAGAAGGCGATCCCGAACAGGGTGCCCGCCGGCATGGCGTTGAAAATGGTCGGCAGGGTGATGAAAACGAGGCCGGGGCCGCCCTGCGGATCCATATTCTGGTAGAACAGCGCCGGGAAGATGATCAGGCCGGCCAGGATCGCGATCATCGTATCGAAAAACGCGACGATGATGCCGCTCTGCCAGAGGTTGGTCTTCTCCGGGAAATACGACCCGTACGTGATCATCGCGCCCATGCCGAGGCTGAGGCTGAAGAGCGCCTGGCCGAGCGCGCTCATCGCCACGCCGAAACTGATCTTCGAGAAGTCGGGATGGAAGAGGTAGATGAGCCCGTCCATGCCGCCCGGCAGGGTGATCGAGCGGATGGCGAGGACGATGAGGACGACGAGCAACAGGGGCATGAGCACTTTGGACGCCCGTTCGATCCCCCCCGAGACGCCGCCGCGCACGATGAGGATGGTGAGCACCAGGAAGAGCGCCGTGTACAGGATCGCCGGCCCGGGAGATGCCACCAGCTCCGCGAAGATCGCGCCGCTGGCGGCGCCGCTCGTGGCGCTGGCCAGCCCGCCCGTGAACGCCTTCACCAGATAACCGAGCGTCCAGCCGGCGACGACCGAGTAGAAGGCCAGAATGCCGAAACCGGTGGCGACCCCCAGGCCGCCCACCGCGGGCCACAGCGATTTGGGCACCAGCGCCTTGAAGGCGCCCACCGGGTTACGCTTCGTCGCGCGCCCGACGGAGAGTTCCGCCAGCATCACGGGAATGCCGATCAGCGCCACGAACAGGAGATACAGGAGCACAAAGGCGCCGCCGCCGCCTTCACCCGCCGTATAAGGGAATCGCCAGATGTTGCCGAGGCCGATCGCCGAGCCGGCCGCCGCCATGACGAAGCCAAGTTTGGAACTCCACTGTCCGCGGTCTTCTGATGAGATCGCCATACCTGCTACCTGATAGTGAGGGTGGGTGCAAACGGATGCCGGCGGGGGAGATGGGCCGGCGTTGCTGCGGAAGTGCCTTCCCGGGATGACATCCCAGCGGAAAGCCCCGGGATGTTACTCGCCGGGGGTAGATAAAATCAAGCTAAATCCGTGTGCACCGTCGTCAGGAAGCGGTCAGGCGATCTGCGCGGAGAGTTCGTCCTCGAAAAGCAGGGCGCGCAGGTCGTCCGCGCGGCGATGGGTGCAGAAGCCGGCCAGGGTCCGGAGCTGGGCGTCGAGTTCGCTCCGGCTGCTCGCGGCCGGGCTGCGCAGCCCGATGATGTCGCGATGGGTGGTCGGGACGGGCTCTTCATAGTCCTCCCACAACATCTCCTTGATCTTTTCGCCCGGGCGTATGCCGATGTAGTCGAGCGCGATCGGTCGCGCGCCGGCCGGCGTGAGCCGCTCGATCAGCCGTTCGGCGAGCCACTTGATGCGCACCGGCGGGTCCATCCGCAAGGTGTAAACGGGCGCGTTCTCCAGCAGCAAGGTCTCGAGGATGAGGGTGCACGCGTCGTGCACGCTCATGAAGAAGCGCTCCATGGCTTCGTGCGTGACGGTGACCGGGCCGCCATGCAAAATCTGCTGCACGAAGACGGGCACCACGCTCCCCAGGCTGCCGAATACATTGCCGAAGCGCACCGTCTTGGTCCGCACCGCGCCGCTGGCCGCGCGCATGTAGCGCTCGGTCCACCGCTTGGTGGCGCCCATGAAGCTGGTCGGCTGGACGGCCTTGTCGGTCGAGATGAAGATGAATTGCTCGGCGCCGTACGCCTCGCTGAGGCGGAGCAATTCCACGGAGGCGAGGGTGTTGTTCTGGAAGGCCTCGATGGGATGGGCCTCCATCATCGGGACGTGTTTGTAGGCGGCCGTGTGAAAGACCACGTCCGGCCGAAACGTCTCGAACAGATGGGTCATGGGGCCGGCCTGCCGCACGTCGAGCAGGTGGTACGACAGGTCGGAACGGTGGCGAACGCCGTGAACGGTCTGCTCGAGCTGGAACAGGTTGTATTCGCTAAAGTCGACGAGGGCCAGTTGCCGGGGGGCGAGCTGGAGCAGCTGGAGCGTCAGTTCCCGGCCGATCGAGCCGCCGGCGCCGGTCACGAGAACCCGGCGGTTGCCAAGGTACTCCCGGAGCCGCGCCGCATCGCAGGCGGCCGGCGGGCGCTGGAGCAAGTCCTCAATCTGAACCGGTGAGGGCAGGTAGAGATCGGCGAGATGTACGGTCGACATGCTGGCGGGCGCTCGATGGCGCATATGGGGGATGCAGTTCGCGCAGACAAGCTACGCAATATGTCGGTCATCCGACAGAGAGGAACTTCAGGGAGACGCCGGAACGATCCGGGCCGATCGGGTGCCGTACCCGCGGCGACGCCTCAAACCCTCACCGGGGCGTGGATTCGATACGATCCAGGGGATGCCTGGGGGCGGGTCGGTCCGAACGGCTACCGGCATCGACGCGCCTCGTGTGGTCGCTTCACGTGCAAATCATGTTCCTAACTGACGGGTGGTGGATGGATGATGGGATGTGGGATTTGGGGATGCGGGATGCGGGATTTGGGGATGCTGGATGCAGGATGCAGGATAGTTGCCGACAAGCGATGCTTTTGACAGGAGATCCCGTATCCCGCATCTTGCATCCCGCATCTTGCATCCCGCATCTTGCATCCCGCATCCCCCATCCCCCCTAACGGATCCTGGCATTCGTGCGCTCCGGGTCGCCGGCGGCCTCTACGATCCGGGTGAAGGCCTCGGCGAGGACGCTGCGGTCAAACAGGTCTGCCGCCGCGCGCCGGCCGCGGGCGCCGGCTTCGGCGAGTGCCTCCGGGCGTTGCAGCGCGCCCTCGATACAGCGGGCCAGCGTCAGCGGTTCCGCGGGGCCGGCGTACCAGCCGCAGCCGTGGGTTTCGACGAACGCGCGGGTCCAGCCGGGGTTCGTGACGACGACCGGGGTGCCCATGCCCAGGCTGTCGAAGAACTTGGCGGGCGAGTTGGCGGCGAGGACGGGCAGGTCGTTGAACGTGACTACCGACAGGTCGGCCAGGCCGAAATACGCGAAGATCGCATGGCGCGGCGCTGCCGGCAGCACGCGAATCGCGTCGGGGTGCCGCCGGCCGGCCTGCTCGAGGGCCGACCGGTAGTAGCCATCGCCCAGAAATACAAAGCAGGTGTCGCCCCGCGCCGCCAGCTGCTCGGCGGCGCCCAACAGGGCGGGAATGCCGTTCGCCCGGCCGAATGTGCCGGCATAAAGCACCACGCGCCGCTCCCCGATGCCGAGCTGCCGGCGCAGCGCCGCGACCGCCTCCGGCGTGGCCTCGGCGGCGAGGTCGAAGTCGGTCCCGTTGAGCAGCGTCGTGAGTTTCGACGCGGGGATGCCGACGCGCTCGATCGCCGTCTGCATGTCCGGCGACAGGGGGATGATGTGCGCGGCGGAGCGGTACATCCGTTTTTCGAGGCCGTAGAGCCGGCGTTGCAGCCAGCGATTCCGGATGGCGCCCATCTCGATGGGAAACGCCGGCCACAGGTCGCGCACCTCGAATACCCACGGCACCCGCCGAAGGCGCGCCACCTGACCCGCCACCCAGGCGGCGGAGAGCGGGGTGGAGGTGCCTACGATGACATCCGGTCGCGGGACGCGCAGGCCCCGGGCGAAGGCGCCGACCGCATACGAAGCGTAGGCGCTCAGGCGGGCGCGGATCCCCATGGCGTTGTGGTAGGGGGCGTGGATCCGGTGGATGGTCACGTTGTCCGGCGCCCAGGGATATCGCCGGGTCTGGCGACGCTGGTCCCAGACGTCGGACGTGATGACGTGGACCTCGTGATCCCGCGCGAGCCGGCGGATGAATTGATAGTGCCGTCCGGTGGCCGCGCAGTCGGGATTGTGGTAATACTGGTAAAAAATGAGGATGCGCATGGCGTCAGCCGGGGAGGGGGCGTGCCGGCACGCCGACCGCCGTGCGATGGGGAGGCAGGTCGGCGGTCACGACGGCGCCGGCGCCCACGATGGCGCCCTCGCCCACTTGCCGGCCGGGAAGCACGACGGAGCCCGTGCCGAGTTCGGCGGCTTCCCCGATGCGGACGTGGCCCGAGACGTGGCATCCCGGGTGCAGCGTGGAAAAGGCGGCCAGGGTCGCGTCGTGCCCGACGGTGCAGTTGACATCCACGATCGCGTGCGGTCCGAGCGTCGTGTTCAGCATGAGCACGGCTCCGCGAAACAGCAGGCAGCCCGGGCCCAGGCGAACGGAAGGGTGCAGGTGGACCGAAGGATGCGCCAGCGTGGCGGCGCGGGTGTCGGAAAGGCGGTGGTCGTGGTGGATGCGCCGGCGCGTCTGCGAGGCGCCGAGGGCGAGGACGTAGTGGACGTCCGGGTGCTGCGCCAGCCACGCGATGTCGCCGAGGACGGGCAGCCCCAGAACGGTCTGCCGCTGCAGCTCCGGGGCGTCGTCGAGAAAGCCGAGGAGGTCAAACGTTCCGCCGGCGGCACAAATTTCCTGCGCCAGGACGGCCGTCTCGCGACCGAGTCCGCCGGCGCCGACCACGACGAGGGAGGGCATACGCGGGTAGACAAACGAGTGAAGCGCGCCCGGTTGGCGCGCCGTCCCTCTACGCCGCGCGCGCGCCGGGGTTCGCCCGGGGGGTAAAATCGCCGTTTTTCCCGCCGATGCCATACGCGTCGTCGGCCGACAGGAGGGCCAGCGGGGTGCGGAACAGGATGCACAGATCGAGCGCGAGGCTGGTGCGGCGCACGTACTCGACGTCGATGGCGATCCGGGAATCCCAGCTCAGCGCGTTGCGGCCGCGCACCTGGGCCCATCCGGTCAGTCCGGGGCGGACATCCAGACGCACCCGCTCGGTCGGGCCGTAGTGCGCCACCTGGCTCGGTACCGTGGGTCGCGGGCCTACGAGGCTCATGTCGCCGCGGATGACGTTCCAGAGCTGCGGCAACTCGTCCAGCCCCCAGCGACGCAGGAAGACGCCGGAGCGGGTTACGGCCGCCAGCGGATCCGTCAGCGCGTGCGGGACGGCGTGCAGGGTGCGGAATTTAAGGATTGTGAAGGGCCGGCCATGCAGGCCGATGCGCGTCTGGCGAAACAGGATCGGTCGGCCGCTATCAAGCCAGACGACGCCGGCGATAAGGGCCAGAAGCGGCCATAGGAGAAGCAACAGGGCCGACGCGATCAGGACATCCAGCGCGCGTTTGAAAGGCGCGTACAACGAGGTGCGATTCACGGAGGGTACGACAGAATCGGGTGACAGGAGAGGGACAGTTCGATATGATGTGAAGTCGGGCAAGGATTGAGCCGGGATTGGTTCAGCTTCTGGGCCCTGAGCGGTGCTGCGGCTGTTTTACATTTTCTTTACAACGCCGTGCGTTGCGGCCGCCGGCACGCGCCGTGACTGTCCAGTTCATCCTTTGTTCGTCCGGTTTTTACGAGGCTGCTGAAAACGCGTTTTTCAGCGCGCGGGCAACGTGTTCGACCTCGCTTTCCCGCAGGGTCGAATAAAAGGGGAGGGCAAGCGTCCGCGCGCTGATCGATTCGCACCGCGGGAAAGCGCCGGGGCGGTAGCCGAAGCGCTCGCGATAATACGGTTGAAGATGGATCGCTGGAAAGTAGGGCGCGCAGCCGATGCCGGCTTCCTGCAGGTGCGCCATCACCCGATCCCGCAACCCCGGCTCCGAATCGGGTCTCAGTTCGATGACATAAACGAACCAGCTGCGCGTGGAGCCCGGCTGCTCGGCAGGCCGGCGAAAGCGGTCCGCCAGGCCGGAAAGGGCGTCATCGTACCATGCCGCGACCTGCCGGCGCCGGCCCAGCAACGCGTCGATCCGCTCGAGCTGCGCGCAGCCTACCGCGGCAGACAGCTCGTCGAGCCGGTAATTATACCCGAGGCGGACATGCTCCATGTGCGCCGGCGTGCGCCGGCCCTGGTTGCACATCGAGCGGCACGCCTCCGCCAGCGCCGCGTCGTCGGTGGCGATGCAGCCGCCTTCGCCGGTGGTGACGGGCTTGTTCGGATAAAAGCCGAACGCCGCCGCATGCCCCCAGGCGCCGATGCGCCGGCCCCCGATCGATGCGCCCGGCGCCTCGCAGGCGTCGTCGATGAGGAGCAGGTCGTGTCGCGCGGCGAGGGCTTCGAGGGCGGGCCAGTCGGCGGGCTGGCCGAACACATCCACCGCGAGGATGGCGCGCGTCGCCGGCGTGATCGCCGCCTCGATCTGGTCGACGTCGATGCCGTAGGTGTCCGGGTCGATGTCCACAAACCGCGGCGTCACGCCTTCGTAGAGCAGGCAGTTCGAGGAGGCCACGAAGCTGTAGGGCGTGGTCACTACCTCGTCGCCGGCTTCGAGGCCCAGGCCGCGCACGATGAGGTGCAGCGCCGCCGTCCCGCTGCTGACGGCCACCGCATGCTTGACGCCGCACAGGGCGGCCATTTTTTCCTCGAAGGCGGACAAATAGGGCCCGAGGGCGAGCCGGCCGCTATCCAGCACGTCGGCCACATACGTTTTTTCCAACGCGGAGATGTCGGGCCGGGAGAGGGGGAGCATGGGGCGGAGCATGAGGGGGGAGGTTTAAAGTCCAGGGGGAAGGTACCGCAATTCTATCGCCGCAGTCTCATGGAACCATTGATCTGAAACGTTGAACCCGTCTTTGAACCCCAAACCGTGGACGTCAAACCTTCAGGCTGAAACCATTCCGCCCCGGTGCTGCTTGAAATCCCGTTTCGTACCGTCAGAACCCCGCGCGGTGCCGTCGGATTCCATCCGCGCCGATTGCGGTTCATCCCGTTTAACGTTTCAGCATCCATGGCCACCTCTCCTGCGTTCCTTTCGGCACTCGACGAACACCGCCGCGTCATGGAACGGCTCGCCGATCAGGCGGCCTTTATCGAGCGTATCGGCCGGGATGTGGCGGAACGGGTCGGGCGTGGCGGGAGGGTGTTCTGGATGGGAAACGGAGGCAGCGCGGCGCAAAGTCTTCACTTCGCGGCGGAACTGGTAGGGCGTTTCAAGCGTGAACGGGCGGCACTTCCCTCGCTCGCATTTTCGGCAGACCCTTCCGTGGTTACGGCGATTGGGAATGATTATGGTTTTGATCAGTTGTTTGCGCGGCAAGTGCGTGCATGGTGCCGAACGGGGGATGTCCTGATCGGTTTATCGACGTCAGGCCGCAGCCCGAATATTCTGGCTGCCTTTGAGGAGGCGGCCTCCCGTAATGTGTATACCGTTGGCATGACGGGGCGAACCGGAGGCGATCTGATCGACTGTGTAGATGCCTGTCTGATGATTCCATCCGACGATACGGCCAGAATTCAGGAGGCGCACCTGCTTGTCGGGCATTATTGGTGCGATGTGGTCGAACAGGCCGTGTCCGACGCCGTGCAAACACCTTGACACGGATACCTCGATGTGTTTGCCGTTCCAGGTTGCCCGTTTATGGTCCAGGGATTCTTTGCCTGAAACGTTGCCCGATGCGCGTTGAACCGTTCGCGGCGTCCGACAGGATGGCCACGAACGCACTCAGGGCCTGCTCTCCAGGATGATCCGGGGCGCTGCAGCAGGTGCAGCGCGCCCCCTTTTTTTATATCGTTTATTGATAACGCTTTACTTATGTACAACGGAATGTCCCCGATTTCCTCTGTTGTATCCACACTCGCCGTGATGGCGGGGTGCGTACTGCTTTCCCTGAGTACGCCCCGGCAGGCCACCGCCCAGAACATCCCGCAGAGCGTGCAGCGGGAGTTGCAGGACCGCGGCATCACGGCGGATGAAGCCCGGCGCGAAGCGCTGCGTCTGGGCATCGACCTGACCAACCCCGAGGCGGCGATCCGCCGCGCCCGCGAGATCGGCGTCCCGGAGGCGCTCGTCCGCCAGATGGTGCAGGCGGTGCAGGAAGAGGAGCGCCAGGAACAGGCCAACAGCACCCGCAGCTCCGTGGATCGCGAGGTGCCGATCATGTTCGGGCCGCCGACGCTGAGCGCGGAGACGCTCGTGTTGCCGCCCATCGATCCGTTTTTTATCGCGCCTAACACGAGCGAGGAGGATGTCGAGGAGGCGCAGCGCCAGCGCGACCGCAAGATCCAGAACGACACCCTCGTCGTGCGCGTGCCGCTGCGCGACGAACTCTCCGGCATCCGGGTCGTCGAGATGATGCTCCTCAACGACATGTCGGCCGATACGCTGTTTGCCTTCGAGGTACGCCGCGTGCTGGGCAGCAAGTTCGAGGGCAGCTGGCAGGGGCTCTTCGCCGTGCCGCACGACGCGGCGAACGGCGACTGGGGGCTGTACGTGCTGGCCATCGACGAGAGCGAAAACGACAACATCATCGAGACCGGGGGCATCGTGCGCATCACGCGCGACGCGACGGAACTCGTCCCGCAGGACTCGATGGCGGTGAGCGACAGCCTGCCCTATTTCGGCTATGACCTGTTCGCGCTGCGGCCCGAGAACTTTCAGCCGCTCTCGATGGGACCGGTGGATGAAGGGTATCTCATCGGCCCGGGCGACGAGTTGCGCCTCATCATCTTCGGGTCGACCGAGTTTCAGCAGGATCTGGTGGTCGACAACGAGGGCCGCATCTTTGTCCCGAACGTGGGGCAGCGCACCGTCGCCGGCACCCGGCTCGACGAGCTTCGCGAGGACCTCCGCGTCTGGCTGTCGAAAAACTACGCCGGCCTGACCACGGAGCCGCCGGAGATGCTGATGGACCTCAGCGTCACCCGCCTGCGCCCGGTCAGCGTGTTCGTCCTGGGCGAAGTGCCGAGGCCGGGGCGGTTCCCGCTGCCGAGCAGCTCCTCGGTGTTCAACGCCCTGTACGCCGTCGGCGGGCCGCTCTTTTCGGGGAGCCTGCGCAACGTCCAGGTGATCCGGCGGGGCAAGGTCGCCTATGAGGTGGATCTCTACGACTATCTCCTCAAGGGCTTCTCCGACGCCGATGTCCGGCTCCAGACCAGCGACAACATCTTCATTCCGCCGCGCGGCGTCACCGTGTCGCTGTCGGGCGAGGTGCATCGGCCGGCGATCTACGAGCTCCGCAGCGGCGAGACCTTCGCGGACCTGATCGGATTTGCCGGGGGCCTCAAGCCCGAAGCCTACACGCGCCGGTTCCAGGTGGAGCGCGTCGTGCCCTTCGCCGAGCGCGAGGACCCGATGATGGTGCGGAGGGTGCTCGACTACAACCTGGGCGACGTGCTCGCCGGCGCAGAGAACGTCGAACTCGAGGACGGCGACCAGGTCACCATCTTCTCCATCCCCGAAGCGACCAACGTCGCCGCCCGCAGCCGCGTGCGTTCCGTCAGCGTCGGGGGCGCGGTCTTCAACCCCGGCCGCTACGAGCTCTCCTCGGACCTCCAGACCGTGCGCGACCTGATCATGGAAGCCGACGGCCTCACCGGCGACGCGTACCCGGACAAGGTGGAACTCATCCGGCTCACGCCCTCGCTGAAACAGGAGGTCATGTCGCTGAGCCTCGCCCAGATCCTCCAGGACGCGCCGACCCAGAACCTGGTCTTGCGGCCGCAGGACAGCCTCTATGTCTTTGCGCTGTCCGAGCTGCGCGTCAACCCGATGGTCAAGATCTCCGGCCAGGTGCGGCAGCCCGGCTCCTATGAGATGCTTGAGAACATGACGGTGACCGATCTCCTGTTCAAGGGGGGCGGTCTGGCCGATCCCGAATACCTGAAAACGGTCTTCACGGCCCGCGCCGACATCTTTCGGAAGAGCCCCGACGGGCGGACGGAGCAGATCATCCCGTTCGACCTCGGCGAGGCCCTTCGCGGCGGTCCGGTCGCCTCGATGCCGCTGGAGCCGGAAGACGAGATCCGCATCTATCCCCTCGAGGTGGAAGTGGTGCGCGACCGCTACGTGCAGATTTCGGGAGCCGTGAAGCAGGAAGGCCAGTTCCGCTTCCGCGACGGGATGACGCTGGAAGATCTGATCCTGCAGGCCGGCGGCTTCGAGGACAACGCCTTCTTCCAGGCGGTGGAGGTGACCCGGCTCGACAAGGAGCGGCAGAACGGCGAACTCGCGATGGGCATCGAGGTCCCCCTCCTCGCCCCGGGCGCCGTCCAGGGCGATTTCTACAGCTTCGGCGTGGTGGACACGCTCCAGGCCTTCAACGAGGCCCGCAAATTCAAGCTGCAGCACCTCGACCGCGTGTATGTGCGGACGAACCCGGTCTACAAGCCGCAACAGACCGTCATCCTGACGGGCGAGGTGCGTTTCCCCGGTGAATACACGCTGCTGCGGGAAAACGAGACGCTGGCGGAGGTCGTCCGCCGCGCCGGCGGCATCCTGCCCACCGGCTACCCGAAAGGCGGCCGGCTCTACCGGGACAACCTGCAGGTGATCGCGCGGATCGACCGGGCGCTGAGCGGTTATCGCGACGCCGACATTGTCCTGCTGCCCGGCGACCGCATCACGATCCCCGCCCAGCCCAACACCGTGGCCGTCCGCGGCAACGTGGCGATCGAGGGGTTGATCAAGTACGAGCCGGGAAAACGGGTCAAGTATTACCTCAACCGCGCCGGCGGCCTCCGTCCGGAGACCGAGGCCGTCCTGCTCACGCAGGCGTCGGGCGCGACGTTCCGCGTCCAGCGCGGGCTGTTCAAGTCGAACCCCGTGGTGGACGAAGGCGCGCAGATCTTTGTGACGAAGAAGCCGCCCCGTGAACCGGGCGAGCGGATCGACATCGGCCGGACCATCGTTGACACCGTAGGCATCATTTCCAGCACGCTCACGATCGTCGTGCTGGCCCGTCAGGCGTTCAAGTGACGCGCACACCCGACGCCGGTGAACCGGACATTCCTATGACTTCCCCAACCCATCCGACAAACGGCAGCGCCGCCACGCCGACCCCTCCTGCCGAGCAGGAGGTGTCGATGCTGGACATCCTCCTGGTGCTGACGCGTCACCAGCGGATCATCGTCCGCTCGGTGATCGTGTGCGGCGCCCTCGCCCTGCTGTTTGCCATCTTCGCGCCGTCGCAATACACCGCGTGGTCGAAGGTGATTCGCGAAGTGGAGAACGATGCGATGTCGCGCAACATGGGTTCGCTGTCGCTGCTGCGCGGGTTCGGCCTGAATCTGGGCGGCGCCACGACCGGGCTTACCGCGACGGCCTATCCGGAAATCGCGATGAGCCGCGAGGTGCGGCTCGCGGTGGTGCGGGACACGTTCTACTTTCCCGATGTCGATGCCCGCATGACGTTTGCAGCCTACAGCGAACTCGAGCCGGGCATCGGGGAGATGCTTTTCGACTACACGATCGGGCTCCCGCGCACCCTGAAGCGGTTTCTCCGCCGGTATCTGATCCCGTCCGCGGCCGGCACCGGCGGGGCGGTGCTCGAACACTACCCGACGCGCGAAGAGGAGGAGGCGATGAAGGAGATCTCCGAACTCGTTTCCATCGGGGTCGATGAAGAATCCGGCCTGATGACCCTCGCGGCGCGGACCGACAATCCGCTGCTCTCCGCCCAGCTCGCCCAGAGTTTCGTGGATCACCTCGTCACACGCGTCCGGGAGATCCGCACCAAAAAATCGCGCGAAGACCTGCTGTTCATCGCGCAGCAATTCAAGGCCGCCGAGGATTCGCTGAAGCAGGCCGAGAACGCCCTCGCCGCTTTCGACGACCGCAACGTCAACCCGCGCAGCGCCCGCCTCCGTACGGAGCGCGACGGGTTGCTGCGCCACGTGTCGTTCAAGTCCGAGCTATACAGCGACCTGCAGGCCCAGCTGACGCAGGCGGAGATCGACCTGCAGCGCAGCGAGCCGGTGATCACCGTGCTCGAGCAGCCGGTGCCGCCGATGGAATCCTCCGGGCCGCAGCGCACGTTGACGTTGATCCTCGGGCTGGTCGTCGGCTTCATCGCCGGCATCGGGCTCGCGTTTTTCCAGTCTTTTCTCGAACACCAGCGCGCCGACGCTTCCGAACGCGGTAAGCTGGAAGAAATCCAGCAGACGCTGCGTCCCGGCGCCTGGCTCCGCCGGCTGCCCTTCCGGACGCGCCGCAAGGCGATCGACCGCTGACCGGATCGCGTCGCTTTCGGGCGCGCATCCACGACGCTTCACGCACCTCTCGCGTCATGAAATTAAGGACCCTCAGTAAGATCGTTCAGGGCTACCAGGCCGCCGTGCCGCATCCGAAACAGCGGCTGCCCCGGGTGATCCAGTTTCCGGTCAACGACATCTGCAACTCCCAGTGCCAGATGTGCCACATCTGGAAGCAGAAACTCGACCGGCAGATCACGCCGGACGAGGTGCGGACCGTGCTCGGCAACCCCCTCTACCGGGAGGTGACGTCGATCGGCATCAACGGCGGCGAGCCTACGCTGCGGAAGGACCTGGGCGAGCTGGTGCGCGCCGCCATCGAAACCCTTCCCCGCATCGAGCGGATCAACCTGATCACGAACGCCATCGTCAAAAAACGCGTCAAGGCCGCCATCGACGAGCTGGCCGGCGTGTGCGCATCGCGCGGCGTCCATCTCGACGTGATGGTCTCGCTCGACGGCATCGGCGAGGTGCACGACCGCGTCCGCGGCATCAAGGGGAATTTCGAGGCGGCCGTCGACGTGCTGGACCATATCCGGGGGCACGCCGGCGTGCATTCGTACCGCATCGGCTGCACGGTCATCCGCGAGAACGTGTACCATGTCGAGGACGTGCTCCACTGGTGCCGGCAGCGCGACCTCTACGCGCGGTTCCGGATCGGCATCCCGCATCAGCGGCTGTACGGGACCGATATCGTCGACCCCTTCGCGCTGGGGTGGGACGAGCGGTTCCATTTCGCCAACTTCCTCGACTACCTCTACCATCACTACGAGCAGCACGAGGGGCGCCGCGCGTTCTACCGCAGCCTGCGCGACCAGATCATCTACCAGAAACCCCGCACGGCCGGCTGTAGCTGGAAAAGCGAAGGCGTGACCCTGCTCTCCGACGGCGGGCTGGCCTACTGCGCCGTCGAGAGCGACACGCTCGGCGACGCGATCACCGGCGACTCCGAAGCCCTGTACTGGTCCCATGCCGACCACCTGAGCGCCATCGTCGAGACCAAGTGCGCGACCTGCCTGCACGACTATGAGGGCATCTCGGACCGCGCGACCTACGTGAAGGCCGTCGGCAAATCGGCGATGAAGTCGCTCCCGGGGATGCTGCCCGTGGCCGCGCGCGCCACGGCGGGCCGGCTGCGCGCCCAGGACGAAAAACGACGCCTGCAGCGCGCCCTGGCGACGGCCGGCGGACCGCGCGGCACGACCGCCTCGCAGCGCGTGCTCATCTGCGGATGGTACGGCACCGAAACGCTGGGCGACAAGGCCATCCTCGGGGGGATCGTCGATACGCTGCGCCGCACCCACCCCGAGGCCGAGGTGGATGTGGCCGCGATAGAGCCCTACATCACCGAAAACACCCGCCGGCAGATGCCCGAGTTGCGGCTGGGCGAGGTGCTGTCGCTCCCGGAAGCCCGCGCGAAGGTTCGCGACGGCCGGTACGGGCTCGTGGTGATGGGCGGCGGCCCGCTGATGGCCGGCGTGACGCAGTGCATCGACATGCTCGAACTGTTCGCGCTCGGCCGCGCCGCCGGCGCATCGACGCTGGTGGCCGGATGCGGGATCGGACCCCTCGGCGGCGCCCAGCGCAACGCCGTCATCCGCGCCCTGCTGGATACCGCCGATCGGGTGGTGCTGCGCGACCGGAAGTCGCTCGCCACGGCCCGCGAGGCGCTGCGCTGGGATGGGGAGGCGAGCGTGATGCTCGACCCCGCCTTTTTGTGGATCGACGCCCGGCAGGCCGAAGCCCCCGCGACGCCGGGGGACGACGTCCTGCTCGCGCTGCGCGAGTGGCCCGTCAACGAATACGCGGCGGAGCTGTCCGCCGAGGAGGCCGAGCAGGCGCGCGCCGGCTTCGAGCACGAACTGCTCCGGTTCGCCGATCTGGCCGCCGAAGGCATGCCCGGCGCGGTGCTCACGCCGTTCTGCATGCACAAGCAGGCCGTCGGCGGCGACGACCGGATGTTCTTCCGCCGGCTTCTGGCCGACCGACCCGACGTGCTCGGCCGGCTCGACGACCGCCACCGCGCGCCGGCGGACGACCTGGCCGCGTTCCGGTCGAGCCGGCTCGTCGTGGCCATGCGGTTTCACAGCGTCGTGTTCGCCATCGCCTCGGGCCGGCCGTTTGTGGCCATCGACTATACGCTGGGGGGGAAGATCGCCGGCCTGCTGGACGACCTCGGGATGTCCGACCGCCTCATCCCGCTCACCGCATTCAAGGCGGAGTACGCGCTGGAAGCCGCCCGCAACGCGGCGCCCGCACCGTCCATCGCCGCGCACATCGAATCCTCGCGTCGGGCGCTGTCCGACGCCTTCGTCTCCCTGATCTCGTGAACGTAGTCCTGGTCAATGCCGATGACGGAATCGGCGGCGCCGCGCGCGCCTGCTACCGCCTGCATCGCGGTCTGCTGGCGCAGGGCGTCGACTCCACCCTGCTCGTCCGTATCAAACGCGGCGACGACGACACAGTGCGCGGCCCAAAAGGGTTTTTCCGGACCAGCGCGGCGCGCCTCCGTCCGTATGCCGCCGCGCCGCTGCTCCGGCTGAGCAGCCACGAGATGTCCGGCGTCCACTCGCTCAACGTCGTCCCGACAAACATGCTGCGCCGGATCACCGCGCAGCGCCCCGACCTGGTGCATCTCCACCTGCTCAGCAAGGAGACGCTCAGCATCCGGGAAGTGGGGCGGATCGCCTCGCCGGTCATCTGGACCCTGCACGATATGTGGACCTTTTGCGGCACCGAGCACTACACACGCGACGATCCGGGCGCGCGGTTTCGCACCGGGTACGAGCGCGGAACGCTGGAGCGCGTCCGGCGGGGCATCGACCTGGACCGGTGGACGTGGAAGCGGAAGCGCCGGCACTGGGACACCGAGCGCATGACCGTGATCACCCCGAGCCGCTGGATGGCGGACTGTGCGCGGGAGAGCGCCCTGTTCGGCGCGTCGCGCATCGAGGTCATTCCGAACGGCGTCGACACGCAGGTTTACAAACCCATCGATCGGCAGGTCGCCCGCCATATCCTCAACCTGCCGGCCGACCGGAAGCTCATCCTCTTCGGCGCGATGCGGGCGACGAGCGATCGCCGCAAGGGGTTTCAGTACCTCAAGGCCGCACTCGAGCGCCTGGCGGCGACGCCGGTCGGGGGCGAGGTCGATCTCGTGATTTTCGGATCGTCCGCACCGCAATCTCCCGACTCGTTCGGGCTGCCGGCGCATTACACCGGCCGCGTCAGCGACGAGGTGACGCTTTCGCTGCTCTACGCGGCGGCCGACGTGTTCGTGGCCCCGTCACGGCAGGACAATCTCCCCAACACCGTCGTGGAGGCGCTCGCCTGCGGCACGCCGTGCGTGGCCTTCCGCATCGGCGGGATGCCCGAGATGATCGCGCACGAGGAGAACGGCTATCTGGCGGAGCCCTTCGATCCGGACGACCTGGCGCGGGGCCTGGGATGGGTGCTGGAAGATGAGACGCGCGCCGGCCGGCTGGCGGAGCAGGCGAGGGCGACCGTGTTGTCCACCTTCACGATCGAACAACAGGCGAAAGCCACGAGCGCACTGTATCGCGAACTCATCTGACGGCCCGTTCTGATGGCCCGTTCTGGCGGCCCGCCCGCCATCCGGGCACATTTTGCCGTTCATTTTCGCAGCGCAACCTCTTTACGACGACATCATACTGGATCCTGGCACCATTTTTTCAGGCCATTCGCCTACCCCATCGCCGGCGGCTTTGCACTTCCCCCGTCCTTCGTTGAGCCGTCCGCCTGCCCTGATCGTAAGCTGTTGTGATTGTGTTCGATATGCCGCTGAAAGCCCAGTTGCGCCGCCATCTGCGCAAACCCTTGATTGCCATCGCCAATACCATCGATCCGCTCTACGTCGATGTGTACCGCGTCATCAACCGGTATCCCGGCGCCATTCCGCCGCTCGAAAACCGGCGACGGATCGGTGGCGGCTCCATCGGGAAATTTATCGGCGCCGGCCTGCGGTGTTATCTGCCGATCAAGGAAGCGCTGGCTACCCATCTGGAACCGCCGGCGTGCGAGCGCGTCGTGTTGGACTTCGGCGCCGGCGTGGGGCGCACGCTGCAGTACACGGCGCGCGAATTCAAGCACCTGCACGCTACCGATGTCGACGCCACGGCGATTGCCTATCTGAAACGCGCCTTTCCGGATGTCGTCGTGTCAGTGAACGACTATACGCCGCCGCTCGATTACCCTGGCGGCTTCTTCGACGCGATTTATTCTGTCTCATTGTGGACGCATCTCCCGCTTCGGGACCAATTTATGTGGCTGAAGGAGTTGTACCGCCTCGTAAAACCCGGCGGCATCGTCCTGATCACGACGCACGGCCTTCGCGGCCTGGCCTCGCTGCGCCGCAAGTCCGAGCAGTGGGCGGGGGTATCGGACGCCGAACTCGAGAAGTACGGGACGATGTACAAGGAATATCCGGACTTCGACACGAACATCGCGCATCATCCCGGAGTAACGTCGAGCTACGGCATGTCCGCGCATTCGCCGGCGTACATCCGGCGTGTGTGGTCGCGGCTTTTCGAAGTGCTCGAGATCCGGGAGGGCGTCATCGACAACGTGCAGGACCTCGTCGTCCTGCGCAAGCGCGATCCGCGCCGCATGTATCAACACCGTCTGGAAAGCGGTCGACCTCGGTACGCGCTTTCCGACTGAAAAAGGCTCTTCTACCTCAACATGTCCGCCTCCCCAGCACCGACCCTATCGATATGGACCCCGCGTGACGATGCGCGCGCCCTGTGGTTGCGGGGACTGGTGTTCATGATCGTGCTGCTGCAGCTGAACCAGCGGCCGGCGATGCTCCAGGCGATCGGCGAGGTGATTTTTCTCGCCGCGTTCGGGTGCATGGCGCTGTTCGTCCTGCTCCGGTATCCGTTCACGATCACCCCGCGGAAGCGTTCGTTCATCCTGCTGAGCGGGCTGTTCTGTTTTTACCTGCTCGTGCAGGGGATCATCCTGCAGACGGGCGTCTCGATCCCGACGATCAACAACCTGATCTTCATCATGATGTCGGCGCTGGTCGTCCTCTTCGTAAACGCGGAGAACTGGACGGTCATGCTCAAGGCCTTCATCTACCCCGTCCTCGCCTTCAGCATCTCGTACGCGATCACGGCGGTCCTGCTGCTGGGCCTGGGCCGGCCGCTGCCGAGCCTCGCCATCGCCTCGTTCACGCTGGCGCAGGTCCAGTCGCACTACGACATGACGATCTACTTCCCGTTTTCGCCGGCGCTGGGGCTGGGCGACGTCAAAGCGCTCGGGTTTTCGCTGGCCCGCGCGACGGGGTATTACCGCGAGCCCGGCATCTACCAGATCCTGGTCTCGATGAGCTTCTTCGGGTTGAACTACCTCGACATCCGGTACAAGCGGATGTGGAAGACGCTCCTGCTCTTCAGCCTGCTCTTCACGTTCTCGACGGCCGGCTTCGGCGCGTTCATCGCCACGGCGTTCTGCTACTACGTGCTGGCCGGGCAGGGCGAGGGGAAGCGCGCTCGCTGGTGGGCCTCCCTGGCCGGCGCGGCGGCGCTGGTGCCGCTCGTGCTGTGGTTTGTGTTCACCGACAAGTCGTTCGGGTTGCTCCGCAAGCTCCAGTTCGCCTCGGGCACGGTGCGGGTGGAGCGGGCGTCCAACGCGATGGCCTACCTGATCGATCGCCCGCTCGTCGGCGGCGGGTACATGAACGCGGACATCTCGAGCATCAACTTCATGAGCGTCGTCGGGCAGATCGGCGCGATCGGCGTGCTGCTGTTCGCCGTCCTCGTGATCGTGCCGAACTGGAATTTGCTCAAACGGCGGGACCCTGTGCTGGTTTTGCTGGTTCCTGTGTTCCTGACCATGCTTTTCTCCCAGCCGCTTTTCGACAAGCCGCTATTCTTTCTTACGCTGGCGCTCGTCGCCGCCTATCCGCGTGACGCCACGCCGTCGCGGCCGCGCTGGTTGAAGCCGGCGCCTGCATCCTCATGAGTCCGATCCGGTTTTCGATCATCACGGTCACGTTCAACGCCGCCGCCACGCTCGAGCGCACGCTCCGCAGCGTGCTGCGCCAGACGCCCCCGCACGATATCGAGTATCTGATCGTGGACGGCGGCTCGAAAGACGGTACCCTCGACCTCGTGCGGCGTTACGCGGACCGGCTCGCCGGCTGGACGTCCGAGCCCGACCGCGGCATCTACGACGCCATGAACAAGGGCATCGCCCGCGCCACGGGGGACTGGGTGGGCCTCGTCAATGCCGACGACTGGCTCGCGCCGGACGCGCTCTCGACCGTCGCCGAGGCGGTCGCCCGGCGCCCGGATGCCGGCGTCATCGTGGGCGGACTCGTGCGCGTGACGGAGGACGGGGCGATGGGCACGGTGGTGCCGCCGCCGGCCCGCTTTTCGTGCCTCCAGCCCAACAATCACCCCGCCACGTTCGTCCGCCGCGACGTGTACGAACGCCTCGGCGGCTTCGATCTGCGGTACGCGATCTCGGCGGACCTCGAGTTCATCCTCCGCGCGCAGCGCGCCCCGGATGTCCACGTGGAGACCATTCCGACCGTGCTCGCCTACATGACATCCGGCGGGGCCTCTTACGGTTTTTCCGGGGTGATGGAGGCCTGCTCGATCGAGCGCACGTATTTCGGCGCCGGCAACGCGACGCGCCTGTTTATCCGCAAGATGGTCCAGAAATCCAGAGCCCTCGCGCTCAAGGGGCTGCTGCCCGCCTCCGCCTTCGAGCGTCTCCAGCGCGTCTGGTGGCAGCAGCGCCACGCCACCGCCTATCCCCTTTCCGAGGACGAACGATGCGTGTGAGCCATGCCGGCCCGCCGCACGAGTAGCCTATGTCTGATCCTTTGCACACCGACGACGCGCCGCGCGTCCTGTTCATGGGGCCGCTGCCGCCGCCCATCGGGGGGTACGTCTCGCTCTTCGTCGCGCTGCTCGCCGCCTGGAAGACGCGGACGGGCGCCGAGCCTTCCGTCGTGAACACCTCGCCGGGCCGCGTCAAAAGCCACCCGGGCATCGGCAACGTCTACGACGTGATGCGCGGGTTTCAGATCGCGATCAAGCTGTTCGAGGCCGCGCGCTCGCACGATGCCGTGGTGTTCGTCACCACGACGGGGCTTTTCCAGCGGATGATGCCGGTGATCCGGTTTGTCCGGCGCCGATTCGATATCCCGTTTTTCCTCTGGTTCAGCGGGGGCGTGGTGCACGATGTCATCCGCGCGTTGCCGCCGGCACGGCAGCGCCGGCTGCTGGCCGATCTGGGCGAGATCGACGGCGTGATCGTCGAAACGGGCCAGGTGCTGGCCGGCATGCGCGGACTGGGGCTGGAGCGCGTCATCGCGATCCCGAATCCGCGCGTCGTCGACCGCGACGCGTTGCCGGCGCCCCGGAGCCATCCCGCATCCCCCGATGGCCTGCGGCTCGTCTTTTTCAGCCGCATTGTGGAGGACAAGGGGATTTTTGTCTTGCTCGACGCCGTGCGGCGTCTTGCGTCCGAGGGCGTGGCGCTGGCGCTGGATATCTACGGCACCATCGACCCCGAGTACACGATGGCGTTCGAGGTGGCCTGCCGCGACACGCCCGGGGCGCGGTACCGCGGCGTCCATCAGGGCGACGCGCCGGCGCTGCTTTCGAGCTACGACGCGGTGGTGCTGCCGACGTGGTTTCCCCGCGAAGGCCACCCCGGCGTGCTCGTCGAGGCCATGATGGCCGGCGTGCCCGTCATCACCACGCGGCACATGGCCATTCCGGAGCTGGTCGACGACGGTGAGAACGGCGTGCTGGTGGCGCCGAACGATGTGGCGTCGCTCGCTGACGGCATCCGCCGGATGGCGGCCGACCCGGAGGCCCGCTTCGCGATGGGCGCCGCGCACCGGCGCCGGCTCACGCGGCACGACGCCGGCGAAGCGGCTGGCAAGCTTCTTGAACAGATCGATCGTGCGCGGAGTGTGAGGGCGCTCGCGGGCAGATAAACGTCACGGCAGTACGGTGCGGGCCATGGAGCCGGCGCCTCATTCGGCATGAGAATCCTCTTTATCGGAAATAATTTCCCACCGGAAACGGCGCCGCTCGCCCAGCGCCTGTTCGAACATGGCCGTCAGTGGGTCGATGACGGACTGGATGTCACGGTGATGACGGATGTGCCGAATTTCCCCGAAGGGGTCGTGTACGAAGGCTACCGCAACCGCTACACCCGGGAGACGATGGCCTGCATCGACGTGGTGCGCGTGCCGCTTTACGTGACGAAAAACGCCGGCACCCTGAAGCGCATCGCGAGCTTTATCAGCTTCATGCTTTCGGTCATCTGGTACAGCCGCAAGGTGGAGGAGCGGCCCGATGTGGTGGTCGCCAGCTCGCCCCAGTTTTTTTCGGCGATAGCCGGCCTGTTCGTCGCGCGGTTCAAGCGGGCGCCGTACGTGCTGGAGATCCGGGACCTGTGGCCGGAATCGATCGTCGCGGTCGACGCGATGTCCCGCAATGCCGTCATCCGGTTTTTTGAGCGCATCGAGGCGTATCTGTACCGCAAGGCGGATCATATCGTGGTGGTGACGAACGCCTTCAAACGCTTCATCGTGAACAAGGGCATCGACGGCGGCAAGATCACGGTGCTGAAAAACGGCGCCGACCTGGAGGCGTACGGCCGGCCGCTCGACGCGGACGAGCTGGATCGGATACGCACGGAGTTCGATCTGCACGGGAAGTTCGTCGCCTCGTACATCGGCACGATCGGGATGGCGCATCGCGCCGACCTGCTGCTCGAAGCGGCGCAGCGGTGCACGGATCCCGACATCGTCTTCCTGGTGATGGGCACCGGGGCCGAGCGGGAAGCGCTGGAAGCGCGCCAGGCCGAGCTTCAGCTGCCGAATTTTCGTCTGATCGCGAAACAGCCCAAGGAACGCGTCGCCTATTTTCTGGCGTTGACCGACGTCAGCGTGGTGCATCTCAAGGCTACGCCGCTCTTCCGAACCGTGATTCCTTCGAAGCTGTTCGAGGCGATGGCGATGAAAAAGCCGATCCTGCTGGGCGTCGAGGGTGAGTCCCGCGAGCTGGTGGAGGAGGCCGACGCCGGCATCGCGTTCACGCCCGAGGATGCGGACGGATTGCTCGCCGGCGTGGAGCGGCTCCGCCGCGATGCCGCGTTGTACCGCCGCCTCGCCGAACACGGACACGCCTACGTCCATGCGCATCACGACCGTCGCGTGCTGGCCCGGCGCTATGCCGAACTGCTGGCCGATGTCGCCGGCGTGGACATCGGCGCGCCGGTCGAAGTCGCCTGAGTTTCCCTGTACGCTCCCCATATGCGCCGGCTCAGGGCCAACCTGACCGCCTGCGAACCAGCCAACCTGTAACCCGTCACCTTTCCATGAAAGTTTTTAATGTTGTCGGCGCCCGTCCCAATTTCATGAAAATCGGTCCGCTGCACCGCGCATTCGAGCAAAACGGCGCGTTTGAGTCGATCATCGTCCACACCGGGCAGCATTACGACGAGCGGATGAGCGACGTATTCTTCACGCAGCTCCAGCTGCCGGAACCCGATATTTATCTGGGGGTGGGAAGCGGGTCCCACGCGGCGCAGACCGCGCGCATCATGATCGCGTTCGAGGGCGCGCTGATCGAGCACAGGCCCGATCTGGTGCTCGTCGTGGGCGACGTAAATTCGACGGTGGCGTGTACCCTGGTGGCGGCGAAGAGCGGCGTGCCGGTGGCGCACGTGGAAGCCGGCCTGCGGAGCGGCGATCGGACGATGCCCGAAGAGATCAACCGCATCGTGACGGACAGCATCTCCGATTATCTGTTCGTCACGGAGCAGAGCGGGCTGGATCACCTCCGCCGCGAAGGCATTGCCGACGAGAAGGTATTTATGGTCGGGAATGTCATGATCGATTCGCTTGTCCATTTCAGGGAGACCGCCGCCGCGAGTCCGATCCTGCAGGATCTGGGGCTCCGCCGGCGCCATTACGCCCTGATGACGATGCACCGGCCGTCGAATGTCGACGACGAGCAGCAGCTGGCCCTCGTGGTGGAGAGCATCGAGCTGCTGTGCGCCGTGCTGCCGGTCGTGATGCCGATGCATCCGCGGACGCGGAGCCGGCTCGAGGCCGCCGGCCTGATGCGTCGGCTGGACGCGCTGTCCAATCTGGTGCTCACCGAACCCCTGGGTTACCTGGAGTTCTTGCGTCTGATGGACAACGCGTCGCTGGTCGTTACGGACTCGGGCGGAGTGCAGGAGGAGACGACCTTCCTCCAGATTCCGTGTCTTACGCTGCGCGAAAATACCGAGCGCCCGGTGACGATCGAACTGGGCACCAACGAATTGCTTCCGCTGGATCCGCGGGTTCTGCGTCGTCGGGTGGACGCGATCCTGACCGGCGATGTCAAACAGGGGCGCATCCCGCCCCTGTGGGACGGCAACGCGGCGACGCGCATCGTCGATGCGCTGGAGCAGGTGCTTCGGCCCGTCGCCACGTGAACCGCTGTTCGGGCGCGATCCGGTCGGAAAAAACGTACCTGTTACGGAAGATTTGACCCCGGGAAGCCGGCGTAGGGGCGTGTCCGTCGCACCGGTGTACAAAGGGATACCCTTTCGTACCACGGCGCAAAATAGGCCCGATACTTGATTGACGGCATGCGCGCTATAGGGAAGGATACCGATCCGGGCGCCGGCTATCGATAAAAATGGGGCGTTTTTGACCTGTTCTTTTAATCCTATCCTTATTTCCGCGATACCCTAACAGGTGCTACGAATTCACAACAACCTTCGTGTTGGGATTGCTGGGGTGTCGTCTGTCTAAAGCGCGTGCGCTTGCTAGCTCGTCGGCGAGCCGACTACACTCGACAGTCAATACGAATCTCAAAAATACTGATCATGAGATGTCTTATCACCGGAGGCGCCGGGTTTATTGGAAGTCACCTGGCTGACTACCTGATAGCCCAGGGACATTATGTGCATATCATAGACAATCTGTCGACAGGTCGCCTGGAAAACGTGGATCACCTGTTGCATCACGAGCGATTCGAGTCGACGATTGCCGACATCCTGGATTACGAGGAACTCGAGAAGCACGTCGCCCGCTGCGATCAGATTTACCACCTCGCGGCCGCCGTCGGCGTCCGGCTCATCATGGAGCAGCCGGTGGAGACGATCGTCACGAACGTGCGCGGCACCGAGAACGTCCTCATGCTCGCCAGCCAGTATCGCAAGAAGGTGCTGGTCGCGTCGACTTCCGAAGTGTACGGCAAGTTGATGGAGAACCGGGGCGACATCGAGCAGCTCAGCGAAACGGACGACCTGACGATCGGGTCGACGTCCAAGCGCCGCTGGGCCTATGCCTGCTCGAAGACCATCGACGAATTTCTCGCGCTGGCGTATGCCGACGAGAAGAAGCTCCCGGTCGTCATCACCCGTTTCTTCAACACCGTGGGCCCGCGCCAGACTGGCCGCTACGGGATGGTGATTCCCAATTTTGTGCAGCGCGCCGTAGCCGGCGAACCGATCCAGGTATACGGCGACGGCGAGCAGTCGCGTTGCTTCACCTATGTGGGGGATGCCGTCCGCGCCATCGTTCAGCTGATGCAGACGCCGGCGGCGGAAGGCGAGGTGTTCAACATCGGCGGCAGCGAGGAGATCACGATCAATGCGCTGGCCGAGCGCGTCCGGCAGCTCGCCGGCAGCGATTCGCCCATCGAACACGTGCCCTACGAACAGACGTACGGCCCCGGATTCGAGGACATGCGCCGCCGCACGCCGAACATCGCCAAGCTGCGCGCCGCCATCGGCTATGCGCCCTCGTACACGACCGACGATATTCTGGTCGATGTGATCCGCCACTTCCAGCAGGCGGGTAAAACCAAACCGTCCCACGCCCCTGTCGCGGCGTCGTCGAAAGAGCCGGCTGCCAAGCAGCACGCCGGCGCCACGATGACGCCCGTCGAGCTCTAGGATGGCCGCTCATTCACCCGTTAATCCGTGAGAGTGACCTGAAGATGCTGCCCGACGCTCTGTTGCCCGCCGGACTGACCTGGTCGACCTGGCCCTGGTTCAGCGGTATTGCCGCGTTCCTCGTGACGATCCTCGCTACGCCGGCCGTCATCCGCCTTGCGCACGCGCGCAAGTGGGTGGCGCAGCCCAAGGCGGACCGCTGGCACGAGAAGCCTACGGCGTTGATGGGCGGGATCGCGTTGTACGCCGGTGCGGGCGTTTGCCTGCTCGGTCTGGCGGTATTTTCACTCCCCTGGTCGATCTGGATCGGCGCGACCCTCATGTTCGTCACCGGCCTGGTGGACGATCTGATCAACATCCGGCCGGCGACCAAGCTCGTCGCCCAGGTGCTGGCCGCGGGCGTGCTGGTGATCGACGGCTTCTCGTTCGGCGTGGGTTGGCCGGCGTGGGTGGGCATCCCGGTGACGTTCCTCTGGCTCATCGGCATCACGAACGCGCTCAATCTGCTCGACAACATGGACGGCCTCGCCGCCGGCATCGCGGGCATCGCGGCCATGATCCTCGCGCTGTTTTCGAGCATCTCGGGAGATCTGGTCGGGTTCAGCGCCTCGATGGCGGTGACGGGCGCCGCGGCCGGCTTCCTGGTCTTCAACTTCAAGCCGGCGCGCATCTTCATGGGCGACAGCGGCAGCCTCTTTCTCGGCTACATGATCGCCGCCATGAGCCTGGTCGCCCAGTCGCATGCCGCCACGGAAGCGTCCTCCATCGCGATCACGCTTGTCAGCGTGCTCGTCATGGCGATCCCGATCTTCGATACGACGCTCGTGACCATCGTCCGCAAGATGTCCGGCCGGGCGGTGTCCCAGGGCGGGCGCGATCACAGCTCGCACCGGCTCGTCTTCCTCGGCTTGTCGGAGCGGCGGGCCGTGCTCACGCTGTACGGCATCAGCCTGCTGTTCGGCCTGACGGCGCTGACCGTCCAGTACGCCGACGTCCATGTGTTTTATGCCCTGATGATCGTGCTCGGCGTCTCGCTGGCCGTGTTCGGGGTCTTCCTCGCCAGTGTGGATGTGTACGGGGCGCGCGAGGAACTCGGGTTTTTCTCGACGCGCGCCTACGTGCTCAGCGACCGGTTTTTCGCCGTGCTCCACACGGTCTTCGGGCGCAACTGGAAGGCGTCGTTCGGCGTCGCGACCGACCTGCTGCTGATCGTCGCCGCGTATTTCCTGGCGCACATGCTGCGTTTCGAGGACGGCATCGGCTCGATGGCACTGGCCGAGATGAGCCGGGCGCTCCCGGTCGTGATCGTCGCCAAGATCAGCGTGTTTTATCTGCTGGGGCTGTACAACAGCATCTGGCGGCACGCCGGCGCGCCCGAACTGGTGCGCACCGCCACGGCGTCGCTCGCGGCATCGCTCGCGGCGTATGTCGCCGTGCGCTGGCTGTCCGCCTCCGCCCCCTTCACCCCCGCCGTCGCCGTGATCGACGGCATGATCACCACGTTTTTTGTTGCGGCCGTGCGGTTTGGTTTTCGCGGGCTGCGACACTACCTCTCGTCCAAGCGCGAAGCCGGCAAGCGGGTGCTGCTCTACGGGGCAGGCGACGCCGGCATGATGACACTTCGCGAACTCAGACAGAACGCCGACCTCGGCCTCGTGCCGATCGGTTTTATCGACGACGATCCCCGCAAGCACGGCATGATGATGCAAGGCATCCCGGTCGTGGGCTCCTTTCGGGATCTCGAACGTATCATCTCGGCAAAAAGGCCAGAAGCCGTGCTGATCACCGCACACCGGATGACCCATGCGCGTAAGGCCGAGATCTGCACCGCGTGCACCGATCTCGGTGTTGAGTGCCGGGTTTCGCAGCTCAGCTTTCGGACGCTTGCCGAGCAAGCAAATCACACGACCGCTGTCGATTTCTGATTCGACGGCACCCGCGGAGGTCTCACCAGCTTCCGTTTGACATCATCTCTTGGTCTAAACTACAGGTTCGAGGTATTATCTATGCCTGCGAAAATCGCCGAATACTCGCCCTCCACTGTATCCTTACCGAAAATGGGTCACGCCCGAGATCTCTGGGAAAAAATCGAAACCAAGCAGGCGCGTATCGGGGTTGTGGGCCTTGGATACGTCGGCCTGCCGCTGGCGGTCGAATACGCGCAACGCGGGTTTTCGACGCTCGGCATCGATCTGAATCGCGAACGGGTGTTGCGGCTCAACGCCGGCTCGAACTACATCCAGGACATCCCCGACGAGCAGATTGCCGCCATCGTGGAGAACGGCTCCTTCATCGCGGAGGACGACTTCTCGGCCGCCGCCAGCGTCGATGTGTTCTTCATCTGCGTCCCGACGCCGGTCACCGAACACAAGGATCCCGACACGTCGTACATCGCGTCCGCCTCGGAGGCCATCGCGAAGCATATCCGCCCCGGCCAGCTGGTCATCCTGAAGAGCACGACCTATCCGGACACGACGGAAGGGCTCGTCAAGCCGATCCTCGAACGCGAGGCTGCCAAACAGGGGCTCCAGCTCGGGCGCGACTTTTTCCTGGCCTTCAGCCCGGAACGCATCGACCCCGGCAATACGCAGTTTACGACGGCCAACACGCCGATCGTAGTGGGCGGCGTGACCCAGGCCTGCACCGAAGTGGCCTGTTTCGCGATGAAGCAGGTGGTGGCGCATGTGCACCCGGTATCGAGCCCGAAAGTGGCCGAGATGGAAAAGCTGCTCGAAAACACGTTCCGCTCGGTCAATATCGCCCTCGTCAACGAACTCGCGCGTCTGTGCGACCGGATGGGCGGCATCTCGATCTGGGAAGTCATCGAGGCCGCGGCGACGAAGCCGTTCGGCTTCATGCCCTTTTTCCCGGGCCCGGGTCTCGGCGGCCACTGCATCCCCATTGACCCGTACTACCTCTCGTGGCTGGCCCGCCGGTACGACTTCGAGACGAGCTTCATCACGCTCTCGGCGCGCATCAACGAGGAGATGCCGTTCTACGTGCTCGACGCCGTGATCCGTTGCCTGGCGCACCAGCCTGTGCGCATGGAAGATGCGAAAGTGCTCATCATGGGCGTCGCGTTCAAGAAGGACGTGGACGACACCCGGCATTCGCCGGCGCTCAAGGTGATCGAGCTGCTCCACAACAAGGGCATCACGAACATCGACTACACCGACCCGCATGTCGAGACGCTGCGCGTCGAGACGGGCAAGACGGTGCTCGACCTGAAGTCGGTGCCGCTCTCGGAGTCGATGCTGCAGAAGTACCACACGGTGGTGATCCTCACGCAGCACAGCGCTTTCCCGTACGCGATGATCGCCGAAAACGCCCGCGCCATCGTCGATACCCGCAACGCGATGCAGCACATCCCGCATAACCGCGAGAAGGTGATGCTGCTGGGCGGCGGAGAATTCTAGGACGGGCCGTCGTGGAACGTGAAATGGGGTTCTGCCGGTCACTCGCGTCCGGCAGAACCCCATTTTTTATGGATTACGACGATCGACCGGTCCCCATCGAAAACCATCCCGCCACCTCGTCGGCGTCGTAGCGGTCGTCCTTGTGGAGGAATTCGTTCCGGGAGCAGACGTACGTGTAGTCGCCCTTCCATTCGTCGATCCGCATCACGATCGTTTCGATGGCGTCGAGGATGTAGACGAGCTGGGCGTCGGTCAGGGTGGGATGCAGCGAGAGGCGCACCCAGCCGGGTTTGGCGGACAGGTCGTGGTGGTTGAGGATCTGGTCGAGGATGGCGTTGGACGTGTCCTCGTCGAGGTGCAGCAGGTAGTGGCCGTAGGTGCCGGCGCAGGAGCAGCCTCCGCGGACCTGGATCCCGAACCGGTCGTTGAGCAGGCGGACGATGAGGTTGTAGTGGATGCCTTCGACGTAGAACGAGACGACGCCGAGGCGGTGTATGTGCGCATCGGCGAGGATATGCAGGCCGGGAATCTCGCGGAGCCGGCGGAAGGTGGTTTCCAGCAGTTCCTCCTCACGGGCGCGCATCGCCGCCGTGCCCATCGCCTCCTTCAGCCGGATGGCGAGCGCGGCGCGTATGGTCTGCAGAAACGCCGGCGTGCCGCCGTCCTCGCGGGCCTCGATGTCGTCGATAAAGCTGTGGACGCCCCAGGGGTTGGTCCAGTTGACCGTGCCGCCGCCGGGCTGGTCCGGAACGCGGTTGTGATACAGGCGCTTGTTGAAGATCAGCACGCCGGGCGTGCCGGGGCCGCCGAGAAATTTGTGCGGCGAAAAAAACACCGCGTCGAGCTGCTCCATCGGGTCGGCCGGGTGCATGTCGATATCGACATAGGGCGCCGAGGCGGCGAAGTCCACGAAACAGTACCCGTTGTGCTCGTGCATGATGCGCGCGAGTTCGTGGTACGGCGTCGTGATGCCCGTGACGTTCGAGCAGGCGGTGAACGAGCCGATCAGGAGCGGACGATCGGCATAGTCGCGGATGATGTGGCGCAGCGAGTCGGGGTTGACGAGCCCGTCCTCCCGGGCCGGCATCACCACCACGTCGGCCAGGGACTCGAGCCAGGACGTGTGGTTCGAGTGATGCTCCATGTGCGTAACGAAGACGACGGGGCGTTCGGCGGGCGCGAGGCGGATGCGCGACTGCATGAGGTCCGGCACGCGAAGGCCGAGGATGCGCTGGAACTTGCTGATGGCGCCGGTCATGCCCGACCCCACCATGATGATCGCATCGTCCGGGCCGGCGTGGACATGGGCCTTGATGAGGCGCTGCGCCTCATGGTAGGCGCGGGTCATCGTCGTTCCCGTGACGCTCGCTTCCGTATGGGTATTGCCGACCATCGGGCCGAACAGGGCCGTCATGCGGTCCTCGATGGGCTGGTAGAGCCGTCCGCTGGCGATCCAGTCCGCATACACGAGCGGCTGGTTGCCGTAGGCCGACTCGAACCGGGCGTCGTAGCCGACGATGCCCTGGCGGAAGGGCTCGAAGTGCGCCTCCAGCGACGAGGCGGTTCGGGGCGCTTCCAGGGTTTGCGATGCAGAATGCGGCATAACGTGCGGTGGCCTGTGGCTGAAGGGCGCGGAAAAGGGGGCGCTCAGGGCGCTATCGGAACGCAAGATACGTACGACGGACGTGCTTCGCGTGCGCGGATGAGCGACGGAGCTATGCGTCTTTCGTTTCAATGCGCGTGTCGCGGGGAATATCCGGCGCGCCGGCGACCCGGTTCGGGCACAATTGCTGCTACGAAGGGGAGGCGACGCCCGCCCATGCGCCCAAGCATCGGGAATCATGATGGATCGTCACGCGTTTAGAGGCGGCGCTCGCATATCCATGCCGCATTCTCATCCGGTTGTTCGCCCTTCGTGGTCGTTCTTTTCTGCCGCGTGCCGGCTTGCACGGCGACGCCGGATGCCAGATGTTTTTGCCTGACGTCGTGCGCGGAGCGCGCCGTTTGCAGGCCTCGTTCGGCGGCGAACCGCCGCCTACATCCAGTCTACCCGTTCATGGCGATTACGCACATCATCGACGACGCCGAAGCCCTCGCGGAGTGGGATCGATTCCAGATGGAGTCGCCCCGCGGGCATTATCTCCAGCTGTCTTCCTGGCTGAAGAGCTTCAGCCGGTACGGCTTCGACGCGCACATCATCGCCGAGCGGGACGCCGCGAGCGGGCGCATCGCCGGCGGCATCGGCATGCTCCGGTTTGGCCGGCCGCCGTTTACGCTGATGTCGGTGCCGATGGGGCCCACGGTGGATAGCGACCGCGAAGACGCGGTGGCGCCGCTGCTCGACGAGGCGCTGCGGTATGCGCGGGAAGAAGGCGCCTTTTTGCTTCAGATCAAGTACCCGCACGCCGATGCCCATGCGGATCCGGCCCTGCTGGAACGGATCGAGCGGCCCTCCGGCATGCTGCCGCGCGCCGGCTTCCCGTTCAACCTCGTTTCCGCCCCGAACCAGCTCCTCTGGATCCCCTTCGACACCCTCCCGGCCGGCGACGGCTGGCAGGATGCCCTCTTCGAACAGTTCAACAGCGGCACCCGCCGCAACATCCGGAAGGCGGAAAAGAGCGGACTCGTCCTCTCGGAAGCCCGCACCGAGGCGGAGTTGCAGGCAGCCTACGCGCTGATCGAGCAAAACGGCGTCGAACAGGGCTACAGCACGCGGACGTGGGAGCAGTTCGGCACGACGCTCGTCGAGCAGGTGAACAAGGGCGAGGCCGTGGTGCTTGTGGCCACCCGGGAGGGGGAGCCGCTGGGCACGCATTACGGCGTGGTCGCCGGCCGGCGCTACAGCTATATCATGGGTGGCACCGTGCGCACCGAGCCGGATTACAAGGTCGGCCACTTTCTGCACTGGAACGCCATCCAGCGCGCCCACGCGATGGGGTTGCGCGGGTACGACTTCACCTCGGGCGGCAGCCCGGGCGTCATGCGGTTCAAACTGGGTTTTTCCCCGACGCACGTCCCGTTCGTCGAGCCCGACTATGTCGTCCTCTCGCCGGTGCGGTTTGCCGTGTTCTCGCGCGTCTATCCGTTCCTCCAACGTCACAAATCGTCCGTCGCCCGCGTCGCCTCGCGGCTGCTCGGGCGGCAGACCGCCTGAGCCGATGGAACACCGCAACGCACCCTTCAGCGCCGCGCCCCGGCCGGAGGTCCGGGCGACGATCACGCGCCCGGAGGGCTCCGCCGCCGTCGACGTCGCTGTCGACGTGGCCCCGCTGTCGCTCCGCACCCAGCAGTACCGGTTCCTGCTCGACACGTCGGATGCCGCCCTCGAGCGGGTGGACCTCACGGTGTTCATCCCCTGCGACCGGGCGTTCAGCCTGACGGCCGAGCGGACGCTGTCGCAGCTGCACGACGCCGTCGTCCCGCCGTTTCCGGTGGGCTGTTTTCTGGTCGTCGTGCGCGAGGGCGCTACCTGGCAGGTCGACCTGCCGCGCTGCCCGCAGATGCAGTTCCGCCCCGTGTCCGGCGGCGTCGAAGCCGTCTGCGTGGCGCTCGACAAACGGGGCGCCGGGCTGCATTTCTGGGGGATGGAGAAGCTGGCGACGCACGCCGGCTCGCTCGACCTCGAGGTGCGGATCCATGCCATCCCCGAGGTGGAAGACTGCGTCTGGGTCGAACCCTATCCCAACGGCGCGCTCGCGGCCATCTGCCTGACCGATCATGCCGACTGGGACAGCGCCGAAAAGATGCGGCTCCTGGCCGACCTCTTCGAGCCGCATGGATTCCGGCTGACCAAGACGGTTTTCCCGGCGAGCGATCCCGGCGACCATCCGTACGGTCTAGGGCTCGACGACCCGGCGTATCGCCGGCAGATCGACCGGCTCCATGCGCAGGGGACCGAGATCGCCTATCATTCGTTTTCGCCTTCCCGCCGGCCGCCGCCCATCGAGGCATGCCGCGCCCGCATCGACGTGATGCGTGCTTACGACGCGGTCACCTGGATCGACCATAGCGTGGGGGATTACCTGCTCTCGCGCACGGGCCGGCTTCCCGGGGGGGAAGACCTGGTGGCGCTGTTGAGCGAGGCCGGCGTCGTCAACTACTGGTCCTACAGCGACACGTGGGAGAACCCATCGACGAACCTGGACATCTGGGCGGTTCGGCCTCCCGGCGACGCCTACCGGGACGCGATGGCGCTGGCGTCGCGCAAGGAACGGAAGGGGCCGGCGCAGCTGGCCTATCTGGCCACGATTCCGGTCAAGAATGGCTGCGGCCCCGTGCAGTACAAGGCGGTGGCGCGCAATCCGCTCAGCCCGGGAGCCTGGAGCCGGTTGCTCGCGTACCGGAAGGCCCTGCGGCGCTACCATGCGTCCCCGATGGCGCTTTACGATTTCGGGGGGCAGTCCGTCTTGACCCGTTCCTCCACACACTGGATATTCGACACCGTCCTCGTGAATCATCTCGCCATCCAGCTCGCGACGGAGAGCCTCGAAGATCTGGTCCGCAGGAACGGCTTGCTGCTCGGTCACTGCTACGTGGGGTCGATGCCGTCCTATGGCGGCAGCAACGTGTTCGTGGGCACGGACGATGCGCCGGCGATCCATCCCCGTTTCGCCGAGGCCGTCGCCGAGATCGGCCGGCGCCAGCGCATCGGCGAAATCGTCGCGCTGCCGTTCAACGCGCTGCGCGCCTCGCTCGACGCGTTCGCCAGGACGCGCCTCGTCCATACCGACGAGGGCTGGTCGGCGGAGGGAGGCGGGCTGGCGTTCGCCGGCCGCCGCAATCCGCGTTTCGAAGGCGCGACGCTCTCCCGCAGAGGCGACGTCATTCTGGCCACCCTGCCTGCAGACCAGGCTTTGCAACCGGAACAGAACCCATCATGAGTGCCTCGTTTTTGAAAGGCTTGCGGCGTCTGCGCAGGATGACGCCGGCCAGCGCGTTCCGCCTGCTGCTGTTTCGGCCTATCGATTTTTTACTCTACGAGACGACGAACCCCCTCGATGAGGTGGCGGCCGTTGGGGAACAGCCCGAGATCAAGGTCTTCGCCGGCAGCGCGCCGCCGCCGCTGGCCTCCCGGATGAACGAGCGCAAGATCGCCTACGCCATCTTCGATCAGGGCCGGCTCGTGCACGAGAGCTGGGTGTCCTTCGATACGCTTCTGCCCTCCCAGTTCGGCTTCGATCCCGAGATCCCGGTCATCGGCGATTGCGCCACCGACGCCTCGTACCGCGGCCGCCGCATCTATCCCTATGTCATCAGCCGCATACCGGCGGACCTCGCGACGCGGGGTATCGGCCCCTCCGCCTACGTGCTCGTCGCCCCGGACAACGAGGCCTCGATCCGCGGCATCGAGCGCGCCGGCTACGTGAAGCGCGCGCGGATGCGCGGCTGGCGGGTGCTGGGTTTCATGATGGCGCGCAAGATCACGCGCTACGCCGAGACCGACTCAGCGCCGCAGGAAAATCCCCGCTGAATACGCCGGCGCCGACAGGATATTTTGCCCCCTCGTGGCCCCTTCCACCGACGCCGAAAAGCCCACGCCGCCCCGGATCGCCACCGCCGCTTCGAACGCATAAACCAGATACCGCTGGTTGTTGCCGTAGAGCCCGCCGGTGCCGCCGGTCGTCGCCGCGTCGCCGTTGCGCAATGGCTCCAGACCCCGCAGTTTCGCGATCAGCGTGAGTCGTCCGGCCACCGTATACCCCGCTTCGGCATCGTACCGAAACTCGTCCGAAAAGCCTTTCGTGCGGTTGTTCATGCCGGCCTGGACGGCGACGTAGGCCGGCGCGGGATAAAACGAATGCCCGATCCCGACGGAGAGGTACTGATTGAACTCGCCATCGCCCGTGTAGAGACCGTTCGGCTGGGTATGATCCCCCAGCGGCAGGCCGGCCATCAGGCTGGCGCTGGCCACCGTGTTGCCGATCTGAAAAAGCCCCAGGCGTATGCCGACATCGGCATCGGCGACGCGCGTCGTGGCGGCGCCGTCGAAAAACACGGCGCCCGTCTCCCGACCGATCTGTCGATTCAGGGTGAGCCGCTGGAGAAAGGGGATGTAGGCGACGGCGGTCAGGCGGTCCGACACGCCGTATTCGCCGTAGAGGCTGAAGGTGTAGTCGGACAGCGTGGGGATGGCGATGCGCGTGCCGTCGGGCTCGAAGTAGTTGGTGGCGCGGACGAACCCGAAGCCGAACTTGTAGAATCCCTGGCCTTTGCGCTGCGTCCACGGGCCGGCGGACGCCGGCACGGACGCCACGAGGCTGGCGAGGAGGACGAAACCGATGATGCGATACATGGGCATGGATGTCAGATCAGGCGCGCGAAGCCGAAGGTCACGTTGAAGGGGAGGCAGTGGATGATCACGTAATCGTAGTCGGTAATGCGGATGTTGGGCGGGAGGGCGTACGTCTGGGTGCCGGCGGTGGCCTTGAGCCGGCCCACCTGCAGGCTCGTCGCCGTCACCGCGCTGCTTGTGGAGAGGTAGACATACAGATCCGGACCGCTGCTGCTGGCGAAATTGTCGCCGAAGCGGAGCTGGAGCCCGCCTTCCGGTCTGGGCTCGAGGATGGCGAGGCCGCCCACGTTGTAGCTCGTGCCTTCCCGCGCCTGGAACGAGCCGTTCCGGGCCGGAGCGAGAACCCGCAGGCGCGCCGGCGCGCTCTCGACGCCGTCCACCGTGGCCACAATCGTTGTCTCTCCCGTGCCCAGGGTGCGCGCGTTGCCGCCGAGGTCGATCTCGGCGATGGCGGCGTCGCGGGTGCGCCACGCGACCGTGCGGCCGGCGAGCGGCTGGTCGAGGACATTGAGCACCACGGCCGTGTACCGGATGCCGCCGCCTACCGTCACGCTCGTGTCGGAGGGCGTCACGAGCACCTGCGCCACGGCGTTCGGGTCGCCCACGACGGTGAGCAGCGCCTCGGCGCTCGCTACGCCGCCGGCGGTCGCGACGATGCGCGTCTGGCCAGCGCCGAGGCCTGTCGCCACGCCGTCTGCGCCGATGGACGCCACGTCGGGGTCGGAGACGGACCAGCCGATGGGCGCCGGCGACATCGTTCCGGTGCTGTCGAAGTAGACGGCTTCGTACCTGACTTGGTCGCCTACCACGATGGCTTCCGAAACCGGGGTAAGCGCGATGTACGGATCGACGAATTCCAGCCGCTCGTCGAGCAGGTCCGTGCCGATGCAGCCGGCGAGGAGGCCGACCGGGATCAGCCCGGCGAGGCAGCGTCTGAGAAGGCGGGATGTTCTGGGCATACGGCGATGGATGGCGAAACGGATGGGCCAAGCATACGGCATCCGCGGCCGCAATGAATCACAAAACCATAACATCCGCGGCCCTGGAAGAACTGCCGGCTGGTGGTGGCGGAATGGACCGCCGCAGCCTCAGAGCCGCTGGTTGACGACGTTGTTGTAGATCGAACCGAACGTGAACCGCAGGCCGGCGTCGACCGAGAACGAGAAGTTGGTGGCGAGCTGGCGCCGGCGGAGCAGCACCTCTTCGAGCGTGGCGCCGCCGGCGGACAGAAAGAGCTGATCGTGGATGATCTCGGTCTGGACGCCCACGAACAGCGACAGGCCTCTCGTGATGCGGAGGTCGGCCACCGCCTCGATTTCGATGCTGTTTTTGGTCAGGTCGTGGAGGAACTGGTTGGCCTCGACCTGCGCGAAGATCTCGCCCCAGGGCTGGACGAAGTCGGCCTGGATGCGGAGGCTGTGGAAACCGAGGGTCTCGGAGGAGCGGCCGAAGAGGGTTTCCTCGAAATACGTGTAGTGCTGGACGCCGGCGAAATACGCGATGGCCAGCACGCGGCGGTCGGATTCGAGCCACGGGTACAGGTTGTATTCGATGGCCGGCGCGATGCTCGCCTGCAGCTTGAGGTTGCTGAACGTGGTCGAGCCGATCTCGCCGATGAGGCCGGTAGACCATCGCGCGTTGAGGCTTTTGACGGCGGTATAGTCGCTGTCGAACTCGCGCGAGGTGCTGACGATGGTTTCCTCGTCGCTCTCGAAGCGATCCTGCTGGATTTCCATGTCGAAATCGATGATGGTCTTCCATGCCTCCGTGATGCGCGAGAGGCGGGCGCCGCCCTCGAAGCCGATTTCCTTCTGGCTTTCCTCGGCCTCGACCGCGCCGCCGGCGTCGATGCGGATTACCCAGTGGTTCCAGGGATCGGTGACGGGTTCGATCTCGACGGCGGTCGTGCCGGGCTCGAAATCGATATGGAACTGGCCGGCGATCGGCGTCTGGGATAGATACGGCAGGGCGCCCATCCGGATGACCTGGGCCAGGCCCTCCCGGCGCTGGTCGTCGGTTTCCGCCTGGGAGGCCGTATGGCGCAGCGTCTGGTCGATCCCCTCGAAACGCTCGCGGCCTTCAAAATTGAGCACATACGACCGGCCGCCGGCCGCGGTCTGCTGCGACGTCACCAGGACGTAGATCTCGGCATCGGCCTGGTCGCGCACATGGTTGACGAAATTAAGCTCGCGCCGAAGGTAGTTGCCGTCGCAGGCGTCGCAATCCAGAAAGATCGTTGGTAGCGTCTGGGCGAAGCCCTGCGAGGTCAGCAGGAGTGTGAGGACGAAGAGGCAACAGGTGGCGCGGGGATCAAGCATGAGTCCGGGATTGGGCTGCGAGAGGCGGTTGGTTTTAGTACCCGTATCGGGGATGGAGTAACCGCCGGCAGGATGAAGCGCTCACGGGTCGAGCGGAGCGAGCGGGAATAGCGGGCTGGGCGTGCGTGCGGCGGCCATCAGGGAGTCGAACCGGGCGACGAGGTCGGGATGATCGGCCGAGACGTCGGTGGTTTCGCCGATGTCGTCCTCGAGGTTGTAGAGTTCGATATGGAGCGGGTCCGGGTTGTCCTTCACTCGCATCTGCTGGCGGACCGCCTTCCAGGGTCCCATGCGGGCGACCTGCTGTCCGCCGTAGTCGGGGAATTCCCAGTAGAGCAGGTCGTGCTCAGGCTGCCCGGCCGGGTCGGCCAGGAGGGTGGGGGCGAAGCTGATGCCGTCGATCCCCGCCGGCGCGTGCGTGCCGGCGAGGTCGGCCAGCGTGGGCATCACGTCCCAGAAGGCGGAGAGGTGGTCGGAGACCGATCCGGCGGCGATCTTGCCGGGCCAGCGCGCGATGAGAGGGACGCGGATCCCCCCCTCGTAGAGGCTGCCCTTCAGCCCGCGAAACGGGCCAGCGGAATGGAAGTAGTCGGAATCGGAGCCGCCGAGCCGGTCGTAGGTCGGTCCGTTGTCCGAACTGAAAAAGACGACGGTGTTTTCGTCCAGGCCGAGTTCCTTCAGCAGGGCCATGATGTCGCCGATGCCGCGGTCGAGATGGGTGACCATGGCGGCATAGCCGGCGCGCGGGGCCGGGTGCTGCAGGTAGGCCGTGTGCTGGTAGGGGGCTTCCTCGATGAGGCCGGCGTAGGCCGCCACCTCTTCCTCCGGCGCCTGGATGGAGAGGTGGGGGACGGTGAACGGCATGTAGAGGAAAAACGGGCGGTCCCGGTTTTCGCGGATGAAGGCGAGCCCTTCCTCGATGAAGCGGTCCTGCGAATACGTGGCCCCGGTGAGGGTGCGGTCGTTGCCGGGGAGGATCTCCTTGCGGTCGTTGCGCCAGAGGAATTTCGGGTAGTGGTTGTGGGCGTGGCGCTGGCAGTAGTAGCCGTAGAAGAGGTCGAATCCCTGGCGCGTGGCGTCGCCCGTGGTGCCCACGTGGCCGAGCCCCCATTTGCCGATGGCGGCGGTGGCGTAGCCGCCGGCCCTGAGCATCTCGGCGATGGTGAACTCCTCGTCCGGTATGGGATATTGCCCCGGGAATTCCCACCCGTAGCGCGCCTTGAGGGAGTCCAGGCCTTTCGGGTCGCCGTTGTCGCGGATGAAGGCGTGGCCGGCGTGTTTCCCGGTCATCAGGACGGAGCGGGACGGGGCGCAGACGGCGTTGCCGGCGTAGTGCTGCGTGAAGCGCATGCCTTCGGCGGCCATGCGATCGAGGTTGGGGGTTCGGATGATCTGCTGCCCGTAGCTGCCGAGTTCCGCGTAGCCGAGGTCGTCGGCCAGCAGGAAGACGATATTAGGTGGGCGCTGCGGGGGCGCCGGCGCGCATCGAAGCGAAACGAGGGCGATGCAGAACACAAGGCGGGAAGCCAGTCGATACATGGCGCGAGTCGGGCTGGAAGACAACGGGAAGATTCTTTGGGAGCAGGCAAGATGCGGCTCGGCGCGCCTTTTTGCAAAAAAAGAACGGGCGTCCGCCGTTGCGAGCGCTGGTCATCCGGCCCGCCTCGGGTACATCCTGTATCGAAAACGCGCCTCACCACCCATGCGCAGGATCCCAAAACGTCGCCATGCCCGGCCGCCCTCGATGGAGGCGCGCCGGCGCGTCGCCCCAATCCTCCCCATGCCATGCGTGTGCCTTTTCGCCCCGCGGCGTATCTCGCCGCCCTGGTTTTTGCGTTCAGTCCCCACAGCCTGATGGCGCAGCCGGTTGCCGGCGCGCTGCCGCCCGGCGTCACCATGGCCATGGTCGAGCAAGGCGGCGCGCTCTTCCAGGGGAGGGGCCTCTGCGCCAACTGCCACGGCGAGGGGGCGACGGGGGTGCTCGGGCCCGACCTGACGGATGCGGACTGGCTGCAGGCGAAAGGCAGCTACCTGTCGATCCTCCAGGTGATTCTGACCGGCGTGCCGGAGTCCGAGTCGACGCGCCAGCTGGCGATGCCGCCGCGCGGCGGCGGGGCCATCGACGATGTCGACGTCCAGGCTGTGGCGGCGTTTGTCTGGCGGATCAGCCATCCGGGTGAGCCGCTGCCCGCCGGCGTGAGCGCCGCCATGATCGATCGCGGCAACGGCGTCTTCCACGGCCCGGGCCAGTGCGTCTCCTGCCACGGCGACGACGCGTCCGGTGCGCGCGGGCCCAACCTGACCGACGGGGAGTGGCTCCACGCGAAAGGCAGCTACCTGGAGATTGTCCGCACGATCGAAGCCGGCGTGCCGATCGAGCGCGCTACGCGGGGCATCCCGATGCCGCCGCGCGGCGGCTCGAACCTTTCGCCCGACGAGGTGCACGCCGTGGCGGCGTACGTCTGGTACGTGAGCCACAGGGCGAGGCCGTGAAGCCGGTTCCGTTGACGGGCCGCATCGGGGGATGAAAAGATGATCCGTTTGACGCCGGCGTTCGCCTTCTGGCGCGAGATGCCGTAGTTTCCTGCACCGCATCCCCGACGCCACGCCGCAACGACCCGCATCCACCGGTCCCTTGATTGATTCATCGAGCCCGAAGGCCGTTCACCATCCGCTGCTGGAGACCCGGCTCAATCCTCCTCGCTGGCGCGACGGGATGATCTCCCGCCCCCGGCTCGTGGAGGCGTTGACGCGCGGCGCAGGCCGCAAGGTGACGGTGCTTGCCGCGCCGGCCGGCTTTGGCAAAACCTCCCTCCTCGCCGAATGGCTCGCTGGCACGCCGGCGGCATGGCTCTCGCTGCACCCGGGCGACAACGACCCGACGCTGTTCTGGTCCTACGTCATCGCCGCCCTCCGCACCCGGGCACCTCAGGTGGGCCTCGGTCTGGCGTCGTTGTTCGACGCCACGCAGTCCCGGCCCATCAACGCGATCCTGACGACCCTCCTGAACGAAGTGGCCGCCTTCGGGCGCGATGTGGTGCTGGTGCTGGACGACGTGCATCGCATCGACAATCCGGCCATCCACGACGCGCTGGCGTTCGTCATTGCGCATCAGCCCGCGAATCTGCGCCTTGTGCTGGCCAGTCGCGCCGAGATGCCGTTCCCAACGTCCCTGCTCCGCGCCCGGGGCGAGCTGACCGAGCTGCGCGCCGGCGACCTGCAGTTCACGCCCGCGGAGGCGGCGGATTATCTGCGCGATGCCATGGGGCTTCGGCTGACCGAGGATCAGATCGCCGCGTTGGAGCAGCGTACGGAAGGATGGATCGCCGGCCTCCAGCTGGCGGCGTTATCCCTGCAAGGACGTGAGGATGCCGAGAACTTCGTGCGCACGTTCGCCGGCGACCATCGGCACATCACCGATTTTCTGGTGGATGAGGTGCTTCGGCACCAGTCCGAGGATGCGCGGCGCTTTCTCTTGCAGACGTGCATCCTGGATCAGATGAACGGGCCGCTGTGCGACGCCGTCACCGGGGCGACGAACGGGTCGCGCGTCCTGCAGGCGCTGGAGCGGGAGCATCTGTTCATCGTGCCGCTGGACGAGACGCGCCGGTGGTACCGGTATCACCATCTGTTCGCGGATGCGCTCCGGACCCTGCGCGAGCAATCCGGCGCCGGCGAAACGCCGCTGCTGCACCGCCGCGCGAGCGGGTGGTACGAGGCGAACGGACTTCCGGCCGAAGCGATCCACCATGCCCTGGCCGGCGGCGAGACCGACCGGGCGGCCGGGCTCATCGAGCGGGCGGCCGATCCCTTGTATGCCCGGGGCCAGTCGGCGACCCTGTACGGGTGGCTCGAGGCGCTCCCCGAGCCGACGTACGACCGCTGGCCGGTCCTCGATTTCTGGCGCGGATGGGCGCTGCTCGAGCGGGGCGATCTGGAGGCGGCGAGACCCTGCTTCGAACGCGCCGGGCGCGCCATCGCCACCGAGGCGCCGCCGGCGAACGCGCAGGCGGCGGCCTTGCCCGGGCGGATCGCGACGGCCCGGGCGATCGATGCCCAGGCCTCGGGCGACGTCGAAGGCACCGTTCGCGAGGCCCGCCGCGCCCTCACGCTGCTGCCGGAAGACGACCGTATCTGGCGCGGCGGCTCGACGGTCATTCTCGGGCTGACCGCCTGGTGTGCCGGCGACCTCGACGAGGCCTATCGCGTCATCGCCGGCGGGTTCGAGCTCGCCCGAAAGAGCGGCGACTCGACCTTCCATCTCTCCGGGGCCGGGCTGATGGCTGACATCCGTTTCGCCCAGGGACGGCTGCAGGAGGCGCTTAACGTCTACCGACAGGCCCTGCGCGTCGCGGAGGAAGGGCAGGGCGCCGTCCGGGGGATCGCCGACCTGTATCGCGGGGTCTGCGACATCCTGTTGGAGCTGGGCGAGACCGAGGCCGCGGCCGAGGCGCTTTCGCGGAGCGAGTCGCTGGGCCCCGAGGCGTCTCTGGGCGATTATCCCGACCGATGGCCCGCCGCGCGGGCGCGCCGGCTCGAAATCGAGGGCCAGCTCGATGCTGCCGCCGCGCTGCTCGACGACGCGGAGCGCGCCATGATCCGGGGGCCGGTGCCGCAGCCACGCCCCTACGCGGCCCGGAAGGCCCGCATCCTGATTCGTCAGGGCCGGCTCGAGGAGGCCTGGGCGTGGGCGGACGAACGCGCCCTGTCCGCCGGCGAGCCGCTTTCGTTCATGCGCGAATACGAACACCTCACGTTTGCGCGGCTGCTCCTTGCCCGGGATCGGCACGCCCCGGACCGGGTGGCCCGCGATGCGGCGGGGGTGCTGCTGGACCGTCTGCGCCGCGAAGCCGAGCGCGGCGGTCGCCGGGGCAGCCTCGTCGAAACCCTGCTCCTCGAAGCGCAGCACGCGCGGGATGCCGGCGATGCGCCGTCGGCCCAGACGCGTTTCGAGCGCGCGCTCGCGCTGGCCGAAGGGGACCGCCCGGTGCGCCTGTTTCTGGATGAAGGGGCTGCGATCGGGGAGTGGCTTGCGGCGGCCGTGGCCAGGGGGTGCGGGGGCGCGTTCGGCCGGCACCTGCTGGAGGCCCTCGGCGAGGCGCAGCGTTCCGCCGCGCGGGCGGAGCGGGGAGGCGGCGCGTTGCCCGAGCCGCTGACCGCGCGCGAGATCGAGATCCTGCGTCTCATCGCCGCCGGCAAGCGCAATCCGGACATCGCGGAGCAGCTGTACATCAGCGTCGCCACCGTCAAACGGCACATCTCCAACGCCTACGGCAAACTCGGCGTGTCGCACCGCACCGAAGCCGTCGCCAGGGCCACCACGCTGGGCGTGTTGTAGGCCGCCGGCCTGCAAATTACAACCCCTGAATACAACCCCTCCTGCACCCTTTGGGCGCATCGCGCGGCATCGACCCGCCGTAGGTTCTGTCACAAAAGCACCCCGGTCGGGGGCGAGGCGCAACGCCTTCCCCGATCTTTCCAGCAATCAGACCATCGACGATCATGCAACGTGCACAGACCTGTTACCCGAACCCCGCGACCTCCATGCCATCCCGCACGACGCGGCGCGCCATCCTGCCCCTCATCGCCCTCGTTGCGGTGCTGGCTGGCGGATGCGCCAGCGTCAACTACGTCGGCGACGAGTATACACCTACGGCCGACGTGGACATCTACTACTCCGAAGCGGCGATTGCCCGCGACTACGACCTCATCGGGCACGGCCTGGGGAGCGGGTTCTGGGTCAAGAACCGCAAGATCCAGGGCAAACTCATCGAGGAAGCAAAGGAAAAGGGGGCGGACGCCATCCTGGTGACCGGCCTCGGGAAGTCCAACGTCATCATCAGCAACGGCATCAGCGCCGACGAGAAGCAGATGAACGTGGTGTTTCTCCGCTACAAACAATGACCTCCGCACCTCCCGATGGACGTGCATGGAACGCCGGCCGGGTTCATCCCGGGCCGGCGTTCTGTCGTTGGGATAATTGAATACCCCGGGCCTTTTTCTTATGCTGGATCGTCCATCACCCCGCAACCCAACGCCTCGGCCCCATGCGCGCACCATCTTTGTATGCATTTGCCCTGCTCTTCCTCCTGGCCGGCTGCGCCGGTCCCGATCTGGGGCAGTTCGAGGGTCAGACGGACGTCGGCGTCGTCCGGCACGCCGGCTCGGTCGATTATGACGCGGCGACCGGCGCCTACACCGTGGTCGGCGGCGGCGACAACATGTGGGAGGACAAGGACGATTTCCACTACATCTGGAAGCGGGTGCCAACGAGGGATCTGGCGTTGTCGGCGGATATCGAACTGCTCGGGGCGACGGGCAATCCGCATCGGAAGGCTATCCTGATGATCCGCCAGGACCTCGACCGCGATGCCGCGTATGTGAGCGCGGCGGTGCACGGCAACGGGATATCGGCGCTCCAGCACCGGGAAATCAAGGGCGGGATAACCTACGAGATCATCTCGAACGTTCGGCAGGCCCGCCGGCTGGCGCTGACCCGGGAAGGGGACGTGGCGTACATGTCCGTCGCCGCCGGCGCCGATCCGCTCCAGCCCTCGGGCGGCTCGTACAAGGTGGCGTTCGGCGACTCCGTGTATGTCGGCATCGGGGTCAGCGCGCACGACAACGACACGACGCAGACCGCGGTCTTCACGGACGTACGGCTCGACACGAACCTGCCGGCGGCATCGGGCGAACCGGTTGTCGAATCCACGCTCGAGATCATCCCCGTGGCGGCGTATACCGACCGCCGGGTGGTGTGGCGCGCCATGGAGCGCTTCGAGGCCCCCAACTGGTCGCCGGACGGTTCCTATCTCCTCTTCAATATGAACGGCGGCCTCTACACGATCCCGCCGGCCGGCGGTGAGCCGAAAATGATCGAGACCGACCCGGTCATCCGCGCCAACAACGACCACGGCATCACATTCGACGGGAAAACGCTCATCATCAGCGGGGTCGGCCCCGGTCATACCGCGTCGCGCGTCTACACGGCCCCGATCGCCGGCGGGAAGGCGCGGCAGATCACCCCCCTCGAACCGTCCTACTGGCACGGCGTATCGCCGGACGGCAAGACCCTCGTGTATGTCGGGCAGCGAAACGGCGATTACGACATCTACGCCATGCCCATCGGCGGCGGCCGCGAGCGCCGGCTGACGACGGCGGTGGGCCTCGACGACGGCCCCGAGTACTCCCCCGACGGCCAGTGGATCTATTTCAACTCGGTGCGCACGGGCACGATGCAGATCTACCGGATGCGGCCGGACGGCTCGGGCCAGGAGCAGCTCACGTTCGACGAATACAACGACTGGTTCCCCCACATCTCGCCCGACGGGCAGCACATGGTGTTCGTCAGCTTTGAGCCCGGCGTCGAGGGCCACCCGCCCTACCACGACGTGATGCTCCGCATGATGCCGGCCGAAGGCGGCGCCGTGCGCACCGTCGCCAAACTCTTCGGCGGCCAGGGCACCATCAATGTCAACTCGTGGTCGCCGGACAGCAAGGAGTTCGCCTTCGTGAGCCACCGGCTGGCGAGGCCGTGAGGATGGGGGGCCGGGGGCAGGTTGAGGGATGGGGGATGTTGGATGCGGGATCAGGCGTGTTAACAAAAATAGCAGGGCGTCCTTTTTCAGGTCATCCCCTCCTTTCCAAGGAGGGGCGACCACGACGAACGTCGGGGTGGGGTGGTTTGTTGGATGGCACAGCGGTCTATTTCGGCTGATCCTCCCCGTCGAGCGGCACATGCCGTCGACGACCCTCCTTAAAAAGGAGGGTATGTGCTTATAGAGTGCGCACAGCCATTTTTGTTAACAGTCCTGATGCAGGATGCAGGATATGAGGCGCCTTACACGTAGCAATTTCCGATTTTCGATTTCCAATGTCCTATTTCCCCTGCCCAGTCATCACTTGCGCCGACCTTATTGGCCGTTGAGTGTCCAGTCGTAGGGGATGGAGGCCGTTTGCGCGTTGGAGGGGATTGGTGTATCGCGGTAGGCGTTGATGAAGGCGAGTACTGATGGATGATTCCGGGTGAAGTCCGCTGCGTACCAGGTGAAGAGTTCGGAGAGCCGGGCGGTTTTGGTGCCGGCGTCGTACTGCACGATCTGCGGGCTGGTCATGGCGTGGCGCGTCTGGCGGTCGAGCTGGGCGTCGAGTGTGGCTGCTCGGTAGGCGTCGGGGATCAGCTCCGGGCAGCCGCGGGCGGCGCAGACGAGCGCGAAGTGGAGGCGGGCGTCCGGGTAGGCGGCGTAGAGCGTCTTTTTCTCGAGATCGTCCAGCGTGAGGGTCGCGCCGGCGACCGGGTAGGCGGCCTTATTAAAAAAGCCGGCGTCGTCGAGCGGGGAGTCGAGGGGGAGGCGGTCGACGACCGTTTTAATGACCAGGATATTGTACGCATTGACCAGAAACGCCTTGTCGTCGTCCGGTGCGAGGGCGGATCGATCCATCGAGGCGATGGTCTCCAGCAGGGCGTCCAGCGCAGCCGGCTGCTTCTTGATGGCCGAGTAATCGACCCGGCCGGCGCGGACGTGTTTTCCAAAAAACGCGTGCACGGAATCTTCGAACAGTTCCAGATCCGTTGTTTGGGCCCACAAACTGCCGTACGCCGGCAACAGGGCGCAGAGGAGTGCGATCAAGGTCGTACGTTTAGCGAGCATGATGCTACCGAGGTTGAGTGTGCTGCCTGAGCCAGGCAGCCAGTTCGTCTTCCGTCAAATCCCCGCTTGCGAGCTTCCGTGCTGAGCGGGCGGGGCAGGGCGGACTCCAGCAAACCCTGATCCCGAATGCCGTACGAACCGCCGTGTTGCCTGATTTGATCGACATGGATCACATTCGCCAGGGGCAGCTGGACCCATATTGGGTCTTCGATCACGACAACTCGTTCATGGCGTTTTGATCCTGAACATGATCTGCCCTGTGCGCTTGAAGTGGTGTCTACTTTTGTAGCTGTTTCCGGCGAAAGTGGTTTCGATCGAACGGCTAGAAAGCATCTCTACCTGATCGCCGGCGCTCCAGCCAGGCATCCAGGGCCCGGGTAACCTGACCCGCATTCTCCCGATCAAACGGCATCGGCGGCTTGATCTTGATGACGTTGTGATCGGGTCCGTCGGTGCTGAGCAGGATGCCCTGTTCCTTGAGGGCCTCCACGGCGGCCGATGCGGTTTCGGCGTCAGGGCTCCGCGTATCGCGGTCGGTCACGAACTCGATCCCGATGAACAGACCGAGCCCGCGCACGTCGCCGATAGCGGGGTGCCGGCGCATGAGGTCGCGCAGCCGCTCCAGAAAATAGCGGCCGGTATCCAGGGCGTGCTGCTGGAGGTCTTCGTCCCGGATCACGTCCAGCACGGCCAGGCCGGCGGCGCACGAGACGGGGTTGCCGCCGAAGGTGTTGAAATACTCCATGCCGTTGTCGAAGGCGTCGGCGATGGCCGGCGTGGTGACGACGGCCGCCATCGGATGGCCATTGCCGATCGGTTTGCCCATCGTAACGATGTCCGGCACCACCCCCTGCGTCTCGAACGCCCAGAAGTGTGAGCCGACGCGGCCGAAGCCGACCTGCACCTCGTCGGCGATGCAGACGCCGCCGGCGCGGCGGACCGCCGCGTAGGCCGATGCGAGATACCCTTCTGGCAGAACGATCTGGCCGCCGCAGCTCAGGATGGATTCGGCGATGAAGGCGGCCGGAGGATGCGCGGCGGCGAGGTCGGCCACGTAGCGGGCATAACGCGACCCGAGGTCCGGTTCGGGCGCGCGGTGCCGGCCCCGAAAGGCATCCGGCGCCGGCGCGACGTGGACGTGGGGCGGGGCGCCTTTTCCACCCGGGCTGTTGAACTTGTATGGACTGATATCGATCAGGGCGCCGGTATTTCCATGGTAGGCATGGTCGACCAAGATGACGTCCTTGCGGTTGGTATACGTCTGCGCCAGTCGAAGCGCCAGTTCGTTGGCCTCGCTGCCCGAGCACACGAAGTAGCAGACGCGAAGCGGTTCGGGGAGGGTCGCGGTGAGTCGCTCCGCGTAGGTGACGATGTGGTCGTGGAGGTAGCGGGTGTTGGTGTTGAGGAGCGCCGCTTGCTCCTGGATCGCGCTTACGACGCGCGGGTGGGCATGCCCGACGTGGCAGACGTTGTTCACGCCGTCGAGGTAGGCGCGGCCGGCCTCGTCGTACAGGTATTGCGCGCGCCCTCGCACGATCTTGAGGGGTTCGCGGTAGGAGACGCTGAGCGACGGCCCGAGGTGACGCCGGCGACGGGCGAGCAAGGCGTCTATGGGGGAGGGTGGCGTGGGCATGGATGAAGATGAAATGTGTAGGTGGGGTGCATCGAAAAATGGGCCAGCGTCGTTAAACCCGAAGGGTTTTCAAAACCCTTCGGGTTTGGGGGCCATCGCAGCGATAGCTAAAAATCGCCCCATCACCGCAGCCCGATCCAACGCCGCGAAGCGCTCCAGGACCTCCCATGCCGGCGCCTCGCTCACGGCCAGATACGCATTCTCCGGGGCGCGTTCGCGTTCGCGCGCCGAATAGCACACGCTCATCGCCAGCCGCAGCCGGATCAGGTCGAACCCGAGCGCCAACTCCTCCGCCGTCAGCGGAAAAACCTGATGGTAGCCTTCGAATAGACGGAGCGCGGCATCCACCGGATCCGACTTTCCCAGCAGCGCATACGCGGCCGCAATGGCCGGCTCGCACACGAGCGCCGTGCAGATCATGTCCCCAAAATCGATAACGCCGCTTACGGCCGCGTCGTCGCCGGAGGCCCCCACCAGCACGTTGTGGTCGTTGCCGTCGTTGTGGATGACCTGCATCCGCAGCCGATCCAGCGCCGCGGACGTCTCGCGCGCAAACCGGTCGAGGATATCTTCCGCGAGGCGCCGGCGCGCGGCATCCGCGATGGCCGGCAGACACGCCACCGCGAGGCCGGCCTGGCGCAGGTCCCACCGCAACACCCGATGCATTGCCTCGTGCTCGAAACCGGCCAGCGCCCGATCGAGCCGGCCGAAAAAACGGCCGACATCCCGGAGCAACGCCGGCGGATGCACGGGCAGATCCGCCAGAAACCGACCCTCCAGATACGAAACCATCCAGACGCCATGGCGCGCGCCCTGCGCGCCGTCGACCACGGTCCGCGGATGCCCCTCCGTCGTCGGGCGGAGCCTGGGGATCCGCAACCCGGGATCCGTGGAGGCCAGATGCAGCAACGCGCGTTGCTGGAAGTCCAGCATCGCCTCAGGTTCGTCGCTGTTGACGATCTTCAGGACCCACGCCCTATCCCCCTCGACCTCCAGCGCGATATTGAGATCGCTATAACTGGGCAGGGCGCGCGGCGTGGCCTCGAGTCCGTAAACCGAGCGGATGAGCCCGTCGATCCGGTCTGGCGTCAGCGAAGGGCGCATGCGTCAGGGTGTTTCGAAGCCCTGCCAGTCCTCGGAGTCGAATTCGCACGGCCCGCTCGGGCGCGTGTCTTCCGGCACCTCGTACTCCCGGCGCAGCCGCTCCAGTTCGGTTTTCATCTCCGCCACGACGTCCGCATATGCCGGGTCGTCGTACACGCTGGTCAGTTCGTCCGGGTCGGTTTCGAGATCGAACAATTCCCACTCGTCGACCAGGTAGAAATAGATCAGCTTGTAGCGCTCGGTGCGCACGCCGTAGTGCCGTTGCACGCAGTGCGAGGCCGGGTATTCGTAATACTGATAGTAGTGGCTCTTGCGCCAGTCCGCCGGCGTGTTACCCTCGAAAATGGGTTTCAGGCTGCGGCCCTGCATCGACGCCGGCGGGGTGACGCCGGCCAGCTCGAGAAAGGTCGGGCCGAAGTCGAGATTGGAGACGAAGTCGCCGTTCACGCTGCCGGGCTGGATGTGACCGGGCCAGCGCACGATGAACGGCGTCCGCAGCGATTCCTCGTACATCCAGCGTTTGTCGTACCAGCCATGTTCGCCCAGATACCAGCCCTGGTCGGAGCTGTAGACGACGATGGTGTTGTCGGAGAGGCCGGCCTCGTCGAGGTAATCCAGCACCCGCCCGATGTTGTCGTCGACGGACGCGACGGCGCGGAGATAGTCCTTCACGTACCGCTGGTATTTCCAGCGCGTGAGGTCGTCGCCCGAAAGCGGGTTGGCGCGCAGGACTTCGTTTTTGGGGTCGTATGCGGCGTCCCAGGTCGCCTGCTGCTCGGGGGTCAGGTTGGGGGGCGATACGATCTTGAGGTCGAGCGCGCGCAGGTTGTGGGCGATGGTCATGTGTTGATTGCGGGCGGAGCTGGTGCGGCCGGCGTAGTCGTCGAACAGCGTCGGCGGCTCCGGTATCGTCACGTCGTCGTACAGGTTGAGGTGGTCCGGCCCCGGGTCCCAGGTGCGATGGGGCGCCTTGTGCTGATACATCAGGAGAAACGGTTTCTCGGGATCCCGCCCCGTTTGCAGCCAGTCGAGCGCCAGGTCGGTGATGATGTCGGTGGTGTAGCCCTCCACACGGCTGGTATCCTCGGGTGAACCGATCGGCGGGTTGTAGTAGGGGCCCTGCCCGATGAGCGCGCGCCAGAAATTGAACCCGGTGGGTGTGCTCTTGAGGTGCCACTTGCCCACGAGCGCCGTTTCGTAGCCGGCTTGCTGGAGCAGCTTGGGGAAGGTGGTTTGCGTGCCGTCGAATCGTTCCTCGTTGGTGATCTGGCCGTTGATGTGGTTGTAGGTGCCCGTCAGAATGGTCGCGCGGCTGGGCGCGCAGATGGAGTTGGTGACGAAGCAATGCCGGAACAGCATGCCTTCCTGCGCCAGCCGGTCGATGTTGGGGGTCTGGTTGATGACGGAGCCGTAGGCGCTGATGGCTTTAGCGCTGTGGTCGTCGGTGAAGATGAATACGATATTGGGCGGCGGCGCGGCCTGGCGCGTGCAGCCGTTCGTCAGGAAGAGCAAGCCGGCGGTAAAAAGAACTACAAAATGCCGGCTGGATGCCGATACATGCATGGCGACCCCACGAGAATGAGCGAAGGAATACGATCGCCTGAACTTACAATGAATCCATTGAAACTGCGCGGATCGTCGTCAGATCTGCATTTTTTGGATGTCGGCATGGCGGGTTCTTCGCGTGGGTGTCGCATCGGTACAAAGGATGGGCATCCCGTGCGCTCGCGCCGCGCCCTGCCGCCCGATGCGGGCCATCCCGGCGAACGCTTCCGTCAAACACCCCCCCGGCCGGAAGCCCCTGCAAAGGTGTAGGGCTTGTCATTACAACCGCGATACGCAGCTCAAATGAGGCAAATATCCCTCGGGGTATGCGCCAAAAGGCTACGCGTCGAGTCGGGTCTCGCGGAGTACTTTGTGTTTGCAAGCGTGGGACTCCCATTCGCCCCTGTCACACCCTCAGCCCCTCTCGACTCCGTACAGGGTCACCACCTTTTTGAATCTCACTTAACCGTTCCAAGCAATGATCAGTACAGCGAAACACCTCCGTCGTGAGGGTGGGGCTGGCGATGCCAGTGCCGCTCCGGCGGGAACACGATTTTATGGTCGCTACCTGCGCCAGGCCGCCATTTATACGTTGATGGGCGTATTCTTCGTCGGTTGCGACATCTTCAAGGGCAAGGACGACGATCCGAAGCTCGATGAACAGCTCGAAGCCGCGCTGGTCGATGCCTCGAACGGCCAGGGCATGGATTATTTCCGCTTGCCGGAAAGCACCGATTTTAACGCGATTCCGCAGGATCCGCGCAACCCGATCACGGCGAAAAAGGTCGAACTCGGCCAGTTGCTCTACCACGAAACGGCGCTGAACATCAACGCCGTCAAGGCCGAAGGCATGGGCACCGAGTCCTGCGCCTCGTGCCACCATGCGGCCGCCGGCTTCCAGGCGGGTCGCATCCAGGGCATCGGCGAAGGCGGCTGGGGCTTTGGCCAGAAAGGCGAAGCGCGCACCCAGAACCCGAACTACGACGTCACCGAGCTGGACATCCAGCCGATCCGTACGCCGTCCGCGATGAACGGGGCCTACCAGGAAGCGCAGCTCTGGAACGGCCAGTTCGGCGCGCTCGGCATCAACGCCGGCACGCAGGCCTTCTGGACGCCGGGCACGCCCAAGGCGGACAACAGCTTCGGCTACGAAGGCCTCGAGATCCAGGCCATCGCCGGTCTGAAAGTGCACCGCATGGGCGATGTCGACCAGTCGATCGCAACCACGCACGCCCGCTACACACAGCTGTTCGCCGAGGCCTTCCCGGGCCAGCCGATCGACCGTGAGCATGCGGGTCTGGCGATCGCCGCGTTCGAACGCACGTTGATGGCCAACCAGTCGCCGTTCCAGAAGTGGCTGCGCGGCACCAAAGACGCGATGACCGAACAGGAAAAACGCGGCGCCATCCTCTTCTTCGACAAGGCGAACTGCGCCGCCTGCCACACCGGCCCGGCCCTGAACTCGATGACGTTCTACGCCCTCGGTATGGAAAACCTCAACGGCCCCGGCGTCTACGGCGACCCGTCCGTCGATGCGTCCCGCTTCGGCCGCGGCAGCTTCACCGGCAATGCGGCGGACAACTACAAGTTCAAGACCCCGCAGATCTACAACCTGATGGACTCGCCGTTCTACGGGCACGGCGGCACCTTCAAGTCGGTCCGTGAAGTGGTCGAGTATAAAAACGCGGCCATCCCCTCGAACAGCGAGGTGCCGGAGAGCCAGCTGGCCGCCGAGTTCGTGCCGCTCAACCTGACGGCCGACGAGATGACGGACCTGACGGCCTTCATCGAAGGCGCGCTCTACGATCCGGACCTCTTCCGCTACGTGCCGAACAGCGTGCCCTCGGGCAACTGCCTGCCGGCCAACGACAGCCAGACGCGCGCGGACCTGAACTGCAACTAAACAGCTTTTGACGCTGGCGCGATGTGCCGGCGAATGAAGTGCGGCCACGCCCCGACCGGTTAACCCGGTCGGGGCGTGGCCGTTTTTAGTTCCGTTCCGTGGTTTCCCTGATCCACGACGTGACGGCGTCCAGCGCCGCCGGCGAGAAGGTTTCTTCGATCTGGCCGTATTCGGTGATCGACCCCGTCGTCGCGGTCTGGAACAGGTGGTTGAGCGACGGCAGGATCATCGTTTTGCCCCGTGTATTGCCGGCCTGCCGGAAGGCCGCCTCGATCGCCCGGGTGTTGGGCTCGGCGGGCACCTGCATGTCGCGCTCGCCAATGAGCGACAGGATGGGGATCGTCAGGCGGGCGAGCGCCGGCGCCGGGTCGTAGGTGATGAACGTGCGCATCCACGGGCTGGTGAGCTGCTGGAGGAGGCCCTCCTTCCGCTCCGGAGATAGGCCCATCATCTGCCGATCCAGCGGAGACAGGGCCGCATACTGTTCCTCGTAGTAGGCGGATGCGCGTTCTTTCAGCTGCGCGGGATCGTCGGTCGTCCGGATGATGCGATAGAGGCCGCGATTGAACGCCAGGCTTTTTTCAACGAGGGGCCCGCCCACGCCGGCCGCCTGGAGTAGGGCTTTCGTCTGCAGCGCCAGCAGCGAGTCTCCGGGGATTCCGGGGCCGGCCAGCATCACGATAAAGGCGACCCGCGCGTCGTCACCCGCGACGATCGGGGCGATGAGGCCGCCCTCGCTATGCCCGATCAACCCGACGTTGCGGGCATCGATGCCGGCGTGACGCGCCAGGAAGTCGAACGCCGCCCGGGCATCCGTGGCGAAATCCAGGCTGGTGGCCTGCGCGATGTCGCCCGTGGAGCCGCCCACCCCGCGGTCGTCGTACCGGAGGACGGCGATGCCGTTGCGGGTGAGGTGATCGGCGAGCACCAGAAATGGTTTGTGGCCGAAGAGTTCTTCGTTGCGGTCCTGCGGCCCCGACCCGCTGATCAGGACGACGCCCGGATGCGGCCCCGACCCCTCCGGGAGGGTGAGGGTACCCGCCAGCGTCACGCCGGCGGTGGGGGTTTCAATCGTCACCTCCTCTACGCGATAGGCGTAGGGCGGATGCGGTTCCTGCGGGCGGTTGGGGCCCTGGATGGCATCCGCCTTCTCCATCGCGAGCGGGAACGACTGACCTCCCTGCGACCACGTGCCGATCAGGCGAAGCCCGTCGATGCTCAGCGTGCCTTCGTAGGATGCCATGAGTGCCGGCAACCGGAGCGTCAGTGCATCGTCCAGAAAGGTCGTCGTGCCTACCGGGATGCCGAAGGCCCCCTGGTCCGGACTGTCCAGTTTGGCCGTCAGCTGGCCGTCGTCGCCGCGTTCGATGTGGAAGACGATCTTCAGCGACGCGCCGCCCACCTGCAACGCGCCCTGCCAGTCGCCGGCGACACGGGTGTTTTCCTGCGCGTTGGCCGGCAGCGCGATGAGAACGAACAGGGCCAGAAGGATGATCGCTATACGCATGGTCGTAGTAGATTAGATATTTAGAGAATCGTCTAAATAGACGGGGCTTTTGCGTGGAGGTTGCACGTGTGATATTTTAAACCTGCGCCCGGCGGTTGAGGATTGGCAGGCCGGCGCATCAATCCCGAATGTCCACACCCCAGGAGACACCCATCATGAATCGTCGTTCGTTCGTTCAGCAGGCGGCCGCGCTGGCCGGCACCGCCTTCGTCGCCCCGAACATCATCGTCAAAAATCCGCTCGACGGCGAGATCATCGGGCACGGCGATTTCAAGTACCGCGTGCAGAAGACCTGGGGGGATCTCGATCCGGGCAGCACGCCGGTGAAGAATTGCCACGAGATGGTGATGGACTCGAAGAAGCGTCTCATCATGATCACGGACGAGACGAAGAACAACATCCTCATCTACGACAAGTCGGGGAAGCTCCTCGATTCGTGGGGCTCGGAATACCCGGGCGGCCACGGCCTGACGCTGTGGGACGCCGGCGGTGAGGAGTTTCTCTTTCTGACGGACCCCGGGCTGGGCCTCGTCGCCAAGACGACCCTCGATGGCCGCGTCCTGCTCAAGATCGAGCACCCGAAGGCGATCGGCCAGTACGGCGAAGAGGATCCGTTCCGCCCGACCGAAACGGCCATCGGGCCGAACGGCGACATCTATGTGGCGGATGGATACGGTTCGCAGTACATCCTGCAGTACACGAAAGACGGCGAATTCATCCGGAAATTTGGCGGGAAGGGCGACGGCGCGGATCAGTTCTCGACGGCGCACGGCGTCTGCGTCGATACCCGCGATCCGGCAAACCCCTCGCTGATCTGTACGTCACGGGCGCACAACGCCTTCAAGCGGTTCTCGCTCGACGGGCAGTATCAGTCGACCCTCTTCCTCCCGGGCGCCTTCGTCTGCCGCGCCGTCATCGCCGGCGATCACCTGTATTCCGGCGTCTGCTGGTCGCGCCTCAAATACCTCAACCAGACCGATCGCTCGGGCTTCGTCACGATTCTGGATAAAAACGACCGCGTGGTCTCCAACCCGGGCGGTACCCCGCCCGTCTACCGCGAAGGCGAGCTCCAGCTCATGGTTCAGGATCTGCCCATCTTCTTCCATTGCCACGACGTGTGCATCGACGACGACGAGAACATCTACGTCTGCCAGTGGAATGCCGAAAAAACCTATCCGATCAAGCTGGAAAGGGTTTAAACGGTTCGAGGTTGGCGGTTTAAGGTTCAAGGCGGATCACCCCTTGAACCCTAAACCTCAAACCTTGAACCCTTGAACGCCAGCAGCCGGAGCCCGTTGAGCGAAACGAGCACGGTGCTGCCTTCGTGGCCGATCACGGCGAGGGGGAGGGGAAGTTCGATGGTGAGGATCGAGATGATCATCACGATGATCATGAAGAGCGCGAAGCCCAGGTTGACGTAGAGCGTTTGGCGCGCCTTCCGGCTCAGTTCCACGAGGTAGGGGAGCAGCATGAGGTCGTCGCCCATGAGCACGACGTCGGCGGTCTCCAGGGCGACGTCGGTGCCGATGGCGCCCATCGCGATGCCCATCGACGCCTTGGCGAGCGCCGGCGCGTCGTTGACGCCGTCGCCCACCATCGCGACGGCCCCATACGTTTCATGGAGCCGGTCGAGCACCTGCATTTTTTCCTCGGGCAGCTGGCTGGCATAGACGGCGTCGACGCCGGCTTCGCGCCCGATGGCCTCGGCGACGGCCTGATTGTCGCCCGTGATCATGGCGATATGCGCGATGCCGAGTCGTTTGAGCGCTTTGACGGCGTTCGCCGCTTCGGGGCGCAGGGCGTCGGCGAAGGCGATGACGCCGACGAGGCGCTCGGAGGCTTCATCCTGCCCGGCGGATACGAGCACGCTCGTTTTCCCTTCGGCTTCGAGCCGGGCGAGCGCGGTCAGGGCGGCGGCCCGTTCGTCGCCGCCGGCGTTCGGGAAAAAGCGGGCGTTGCCGATGCGGACCGATCGTCCGTCGACGCGACCGCGCACCCCCAGGCCGGCCACGGCTTCGAAGGTCTCCGCGTCCGCCACGGCCAGCTGGCGCTGTCGCGCGGCATCGACGGTCGCATTGGCCAGAGAGTGTTCGGAGCGGGACTGGAGCGCGGCGGCCATGGCCAGCAACTCGTCCTCGCCGCCCTGCCAGGCGCCGTTCGTGCCAGGAAGCAGCTCGATATCCGTCACGGTACGCCGGCCGATGGTGAGCGTCCCGGTCTTGTCGAAGGCGATCGCCTTGATGTCGGCTCCCTGTTCGATGTACACGCCCCCCTTGAACAGCACGCCACGACGCGCGCCGTTGCCGATGGCCGAGAGGATGGTAGCAGGGGTGCTGATGACGAGGGCGCACGGCGAGGCCGCGACCATGAGCGTCATGGCGCGGTAAAAGGCCGGGTCGAACGCCTCGCCCAGGAGGAAATACGGGACGGCGATCGCGAGGCCTGTAAAGAGGATGACGCCGATCGCGTAATACTGCTCGGCCGTATCGATAAAGCGCTGCGTTTCCGCTTTTTCGCTCTGGGCCACTTCCACCAGCTGGATGAGCCGGGCGATGGTCGAGTCGGCCGCCCGCCGCGTGACCCGGATGTCGAGCGCGCCGTTTTCGTTGAACGTGCCGCCGAACACCGGGTCGCCGGCTTTTTTGGGGATGGGGACCGATTCACCCGTGAGCGACGACTGGTCCACCCGGCTCTCGCCGGCCACCACCTCGCCGTCCAGCGGCACCAGGTCGCCGGGGCGCACCTGCACCAGCTCGCCAATGCGCACCGCTTCCGCATCCACCTGCACCCAGGCGCCCTCGCGCTGCACCCGGGCCTGCTGCGGGTTGAGCTTCATCAGCTCCTGGATGGCGTTGCGGCTGCGGTCGATAGCAAAATGCTGTAGGGTGTTCGAGAGGGAGAAGAGGAAGAGCAGCATGGCCCCCTCGAACGGCGCGCCCACGAGGGCGGCCCCGAGGGCGGCCAGCACCATGAGCAGATCGATGTCGATGGTGAATTCCCGCAGCCCTTCGATCGCACTCGTCAACCCCATGTATCCGCCGGCGATGTACGCGATGACGTACATCGAGAGGACGAAGCGAGGATGGGCGCCCTGCCAGTCGCCCACGAGGCCGGCGATCATCGTGAGGAAGGCGGCAACCGTGAGGACGATTTCGAGTCTGCGATGGGACATGAGCTCGGTGGATGTCGCGCTCAGCGGGCGCAGCGAAAACCAATGTTGTCGGACGTCACATCGGCCAGGGTGCCCGACCGCCAGAACGTCTGGGTGAGCCGGGCTTCCGACTTGAAGCTGCCCCCCCGGAGGATGCGCATGGCGAACTGGTCGAGGTCCTTGAAAACGGGCGATTGGCCGGAGTCGGGGTACGCCTCGTAGTAGGCGCCGATCCATTCGTACACATTGCCGCTCATGTCGAGCAGGCCGAGTTCGTTGGGCATCTTGGAGCCGGCGGGAAACGAATGCATCACGCTATTCTTGAGCCACCGGCCGACGCCGTCGACGCTGTCCGCGCCGGCGAAGCGCCGGGGCAGGCCGCCGCCGCGGGCCGCGTATTCCCACTCGGCTTCCGTGGGCAATCGGTAGCCGTAGTAGGCGCAGAAATCGCGCGCATCGTACCACGACACATTCACCACGGCGCGGAGGCCCCGGCCGTAGCCGGCGTCGTCAGGCAGCGGCCGATCCGTGGCCGCTGCGAACGCGTCGTACTGCGCGTAGGTCGTCTCCACCCGTGCCAGCTCGAAGGCGTCGACAGCCACGGTATGCACCGGGATGGCGTCCTCGTTCTCTCCCTCGAAGATATCGCCCATCCGGAATTCGCCGGCGGGAATGCGCACGAAATCGAGAGGCATCGACGGCTTCCTGTGCCGCAGGGTGGCGCAGCCGGCGAGCAGCATGGCGAGCGCCAGCGTCGTTGCGATTCGCATCATGGGGCCGGAGAAGGGGAAAGGAGCATAGGGGCGGTCGTACTTGCGCCATTTCGCTAGATCAGACGCACCCATAAGTGGATTCGGTGTTCCAGCGCGTCTCGTTAGATTTTGCTCATCCCCACGCACACGCATCGCTTTCCCTCGCCGGTTGCGCTCGTCCCGAGTACCCACTCTTTCTGGACCGGCTTCGCTGCGCGTGACTTCCTTCTGTTGCATTCAAGGAACGTCTGTCTGGTTTTTCATATGGTATCTGCACGGGCTATTCGTACGCGCCTGCTCACGCGCGTTGGGCTTTTGTTGTTGTTGGCAGGATTCGTGGGTCCCCGCGCGTACGCGCAGGAAACATCGGTCGAGCATGCCGAAAGCGATGGATACTGGGCGGAACGCGCCCAGGCCTACCCGGCTTTTGAAGTCGATCCCGGCGCGCTCCGCGTCGCGGCGGCGAACGAGTTGAGTGCGCTCGGCGAATGGGGGCCCGTGCTCGAGTGGCCGCATATCCCGGTCTCGGTGGCCAACCTGCCCGACGGACGCATCCTCACCTGGGCCTCGAATCAGGTCGACGCCTTCCCGGTCGGCCCCGAGTACACGTTCGCGGCGGCGTGGGACCCGAAGACGGGGGCGTTTCAGCTCGTTCCGCACACGTCGCACGACATGTTCTGCGCGCACCAGGTGATGCTGGAAGACGGCCGCGTGTTCGTCAACGGCGGCCGCAACACGGTGGCCACGACCAGCTATTTCGATTTCGAGACGAACACCTGGACGACGGTCCAGCCGATGAACAATGGACGCTGGTACCCCACGACCGTGGCCCTCGCCAGCGGCGAGGTGATGACGGCGGTGGGCAGCGGCGGCGGCGCCAACCCGGAAGTCTGGAACGAAGCCGGCGGATGGCGGAAGCTCACCGGCGTGGACCTCAACGGGCCGATCCTCAACTACACCGGACACTACGAGCAGAACTGGTGGCCGCTGCTCCACGTCGCCCCGGACGGCGACGTGTTTCATTCCGGCCCGACGCCCGAGATGCACTACATCAACGCCGCCGGCACGGGCTCGATTCGCCCTGCGGGCGTCACGCTGGATGCCTGGTACCCGAAACACGGCACCACGATCATGTATGACGAGGGCAAACTTCTCGTCGCCGGCGGCGCCATCAGCGGCGGAAACCTCGCGAGCACCAACCTCGCCGTGACGATCGACATCAACGGCGACACGCCCAACGTAAAAAACATTGCTCCGATGGCCTATGCCCGCAAGTTTCACAGCGGCATGGTGCTTCCGAACGGCGAGGTGTTCGTGGTGGGCGGCAATACGTCCGGCACCAAGTTCAGCGACGACGGCACCATCCTGACGCCGGAGATCTGGAATCCCCAGACCGAAGCATGGCGCCCGGTGGTGGACATGGCCGTGCCGCGCAACTACCACTCGTTCGCGCTCCTGCTGCCGGATGCCCGCGTGCTCGTGGGCGGGGGCGGTCTTTGCGGCGCCGGCTGCGCCGCCAACCACCAGGACGCGCAGATCTATTCGCCCGGCTATCTCTTCGCCGCCGACGGCTCGCTCGCCGTCCGGCCTTCCATCTCCTCGGCGCCGGTGTCGGTGCGCAACGGCGCCACGTTCACCGTGACGGCCTCGGCCGGCGTCGCCTCGTTCAGCTTCATCAAGATGTCGAGCGCGACGCATGCCGTCAACAGCGACGTCCGGTTCCTGAACGTCGCCCACACCGACCTGGGCGGCGGCAACTACCAGATGACGGCTCATCCCAACCAGAATGTGCTCACGCCCGGCTACTGGATGCTGTTCGCGCTGGACGCGAGCGGCGTGCCTTCCGAGGCGGCCGTGATCCAGGTGAGCACCGAAGGCGCGCCCGACGTCGTGAATCCGGGTACGCAGGTTTCTCCGGTCGGGCAGCCCGTGTCGCTCGCGCTCGACGCCACTGACCCAGACGGCGATGCGCTGACCTTTGTCGCGACTGGGCTACCGGCCGGACTGTCGATCAACGGCGCCGGCGTCATCACCGGCACCCCGCCGGAAGGCAGCGAGGGCGTCAGCGAAGTCACGGTCTCGGTCAGCGACGCCGTCGGCAGCGTCACGATCTCGTTCGACTGGGTCGTCACCTCGGGCGCCACCGGTACCATCCTCCGGGAATGGTGGACGGGGATTACTGGCACCGCCATCACCGCGCTCACCGGCAACGGCAACTATCCCGACAATCCCGCCGGCAGCGACTTCCTGCCCAGCTTCTTCGCCCCGTCCGACTGGGCCGACAACTACGGCACCCGGATGCGCGGCTACATCTACCCGCCCGTCACCGGAGACTATACCTTCTGGATCGCGTCCGACGACAACGGCGAACTCTGGCTCAGCACCGACGAGAACCCCGCCGGCGCGGCGCTGATCGCCACCGTTCCGGGATGGTCGACGGATACGGAGTGGACCAAATTCCCCGAACAGCAATCCGCGACGATCGCGCTCGTGGCCGGCCAGCGGTATTACATCGAGGCGTTGCAGAAAGAAGGCGCCGGGCTCGACAACCTGGCCGTCGCGTGGCAAATCCCGGGCGGCTCGGTCGAGGTCATCCAGGGCGCCTTTCTGTCGCCGTACCTCGGCGAACCGCTGGTCGAAAACCCCGGCGCGATGACGCATGTCGAAGGCGCCGCGATCGACCTGGCCATCGCGGCGTCGGACCCCGAGGGCGCGGCGCTGACGTATGCCGCCGCCGGCCTCCCCGGCGGCCTCGCGATCGGCGCGTCGACGGGCGTCATCGCCGGCACCATCGCGGACGATGAGGCGGGCGATCATACCGTGTACGTGACCGTCAGCGACGGCGAGGCCGAGACGGTCGTATCGTTCGTCTGGACGGTGCTCGACGGCGGCGTGCTGCAGCCGGGCGTCGCGTATGACTATGTGGAAGGGACCTGGGATTTCCTGCCGGACTTCGACGCGCTCCATGCGGTGCGCACCGGCCGGATGACCAATTTTGCGCTGTCGCCCAGGGAGCAGAACGACTTCTTCGGCTTCCGGCACCGGGGGTACCTGCAGATCGAGACGGCCGGCGATTACACCTTCTATACGACGTCGGACGACGGCAGCCGCCTCTGGATCGACGGTGCGCTCGTGGTGGATAACGACGGCCTGCACGGGGCCGCCGAGAAGTCGGGCGTCGTCAACCTGGCCGCCGGCTTCCACCCCATCGAGGTCACATTCTTCGAGAAAGGCGGGGCGGAGAGCCTCGTGGTCCAGTACGCCGGCCCGTCCCTGACGAAACAGCCGATTCCCGATGCGAAGCTGTACCTGAACGCCCTCTCGAATCAGGCGCCGACGATCGCCGGCGTGGCGGACCAGTCGGGCGCCGAGGGCGAGGCGGTTGCGCTGGCGCTGAGCGCCACGGACCCTGACGGCGACCCCATCACGTTCAGCGCCGAAGGGTTGCCGGCCGGCGTCACGCTCAATGCGAGCACCGGCCAGATCGGGGGCGGACTCGTGGCCGGTTCGGCCGGCGCGACGATGGTGACCGTCACCGCCTCCGATGGTGAAGCCGCTTCGTCCACCACCTTCACCTGGACGATCGACGCCGCCCGCGGCACGTGGATCGACTTTACCGACGACTCGTCCATCCGGCTCGACATCACGTCGGTGCCGGCGACGGACAGCGAAGAGAAGGACGTGGCGGTGGGCGACCTGAACAAGGACGGCTGGGACGATATCATCGTCGTCCGCAAGGCGCCGTTCATGGAGACCGTCGCCAAAACCGATCTCCTGCTCATGAATGAGGCCGGCACGCTCGTCGACCGCACGACCACCTACGCCCCGGGCTTTGCCGCCCGCCCGACGATCGCCCGCGACGCGCTCATCGAGGACCTCGACGGCGACGGGTGGGATGACGTGATCATCGCCAACACCTTCGGCGATCAGCCGGTGTACTACCGCAACCTCGGGCTCGACGCGGCGGGGAACTGGCTCGGCCTGGCGGATGAGTCCACCCTCCGGCTCCCGACGCTCAACGCCGGCGCCATCCAGTACTGCGGCGTCGCCGCCGGCGACATCAACGGCGACGGCGCGCCCGATCTCTATTTCGCCAACTACGTCATGGACGGCACGACGCAGGACGTCCTGCTGATCAACGACGGCGCCGGCCACTTCGCGGATGAAGGGGCCGACCGCCTCGGCGACCTGCTCAACGCGGCCTTCGGGGTGCAGGCGACCATCATCGACTTCGACAAGGACGGCGACAACGACATCGTGAAGCTGTCCGCCGAACACGCCGCCCAGCCGTGGGGCGACGACGGCATCTTCATCCTCTACAACGAGGGCGGCGGGCAGTTCACCAACTGGTCCACCATCCCGTCGACCCTCGCCTACATGTACGCCATCGGCGATTTCGACAACAACGGCGGCTATGACGTCTATGTCGTCGATGACGAAGCCGACTATGTGAACCTGTCGACCGGCGTCACGGTCAATGCCGGCGCGAGCTTCAGCCAGACGGCGACGCCGTGGGCGCGTACCGCCGGCCATGGCGCGAACCTGCGCACCGGCGACCTCGACGGGGACGGAGACCTCGACATCGGCGTCGCGGACGTGGATACCTCGTTCCCCCCGTGCGCGCCAGGAGCGGGCAGCCTCCGTTCGTTTGTTATCCTGGAAAATGAGGATCAGGCCAGCGGCCGGTTCATCGACCCGTACGGCGCGGCGACGAAGCCCTGGAACGTGAATATGTTCGATTTCGCGCTGGTCGACGTGAACAACGACGGAAACCTCGACATCTTCTCGGCGCAGTGCAGCGGCTACGGGCTCTTCGTGAGCACGCAGGATCCGGTGGAGCCGCCCACCGAGCCGGTCGCGATCGCCCTGGGCAACCTGAACATGGGCATCGCCGCGCACGACACGCGCACCGGCGGGGGCTATGTGATGTATTCCGAGGAAAGCGTCCACACCCGGTTCGCGGCCACGCCGCCGAGCAGCGGCAACGCCGACCACCTGATCGCCGTCGTCTACGAAGCCGGCGCGTGGAAGGCCGACCGCAACAAGTACGCGCTGGTGCCCTTTACCCCGCGGGGCACGGATCGCCTCGTGGCGGCGGTGGATTTTGGCGCGAACACGGTGACGCACCTCGTGGGCGTCGCCGAGCCGATCCAGGGTATCGAGGCCGGCTATGCGAGCGGCGACCTCGTCATCACGCCCGAGATATGGGATGGACAGCCCAACGAGGGTGAGTTCGGCGTGGCGGGCACCCAGATTGTGATCGCCGGCGCGGGCGGCGGCAACCAGGCGCCGGTGCTGGCGTCGATCCCCGACCAGTCGCACGTCGTCGGCGCCGATGTCAGCCTCGCCCTGTCGGCGACGGATGCGGATGGCGATGCCCTGACGTTCAGCGCCATCGGGTTGCCCCCGGGGCTGACGCTTGACGCGTCGACAGGTTCGATCGCCGGGAGTGTGACGACGGTGGGCACCTTCGACGTGACGGTGACGGTCGCCGACCCGCAGGGCGCCTCGGACGGGGATACGTTTACCTGGACGGTGGACGCCGGCGACCCGACGGCCTCGGTCACTCTCCCGCTCGGCTCGCTCAATCTGGGCGTCGCCGCGCAGGAATCGGCCCGGGGCGTGGGCTACATCATGTATTCGAGCGAGAGCGTGCATACCCGGTTCGCCGCCAACGCGCCCAGCGCCTGGAACGCCGATCACCTCATCGCCGTGAAGTACTTCGACGGGCAGTGGCAGTACGACAACAACAAGAAATACTACCCCTTCACGCCGGCGCCCGACGACCGGCTGCTGGTGGAGGTGCAGTTCGAGACCGATGTCGTTACGCCGCTCGCCGGCGTGAACACCATCGTGAGCGGCATCGGCAGCGGGTACGTTTCGGGCGACCTCACCGTGACGGCCAACGAGTGGGGCGGCGTGTTCAACGAGGGCGAGTTCGGGATCGGCGGGTCGTTCGTGGAAGTGCCGGGGTCGGCCTCGAGCAAGCAGAAGGGCGCGTTCGATCTCTTCGCCTCGATCGCGGGCGATGGCAGCGGTCTGCCGGAAGTCTACGCGCTGGGCGCCATCTACCCGAACCCGTTCCGGACGATCGCCTCGATCGAATACGCCCTGCCCGAGGCGTCCTCGATCCAGCTGGAGGTGTACGGCGTGTCGGGGCAGCGCGTCCGAACCCTGATCGACGGCATCCGGGTGCCGGCGGGATACTGGCGCCTGGAATGGGATGGCCGCGATGAAAGCGGCCGCGCCCTGGCCTCCGGCGTCTACATCATCCGCTTCCAGGCCGGCGGCTACGTGAAGACCGGGAAGGTGGTGCTGGTTAAGTAGGGTTCGAGGTTTGAGGTTCAAGGTTTAAGGTTTAAGGGTGGATCATCCCCTTGAACCTTGAACCTCAAACCTTAAACCCTCACTCCTCCACTTTCACGCCCTTCCAGAACGCCACGTAGTCCTTGATTTCGGCGGCGGCGTCTTTGGGGGCGGGGTAGTACCAGGCGGCGCCTTCGTTGGTCTCGCCGGCGACCACGAGGTTGTAGTAGCTGGCCGAGCCTTTCCACGGGCAGATCGTTTTCATCGGGTTCATCCGGAAATACTCCGAATGGATGGCGTCGGGCGGGAAGTAGTGATTTCCCTCGATGACGATGGTGTCGTCACTTTCGGCGACGACGGTGTCTTTCCAGATCGCTTTCATGACAGAAGGCTTTGATGGGCGGTGCGGTTGGGGATGGCCATCGCGATGGCGCACGGGTGATGGCGTCGGGGGGGATAAACGGTAATGCTTACGTTCGTGGCCAGGATGCGTTTCAACGGACCGTGAGCGCCGCCGCGAGCATGCCGGCGCGGATGGACCACGCCGCCGTCCGCAGCCAGTTGGTGCGGACCAGCGCGCGGTAGGCGTCGTCGGAGAAGCCGGCCTCGAGCCGGGTATGCATCGGCACCTGAAGGAAGGCGGTGGACGCCCAGATGATCCCCACGAGCGCGAGCCCGATCCAGGCGAATCCGCGCGTGATCTCCAGCGGAGGCTGCCATACCATCGCCACGGAGGTGCCGAGCTCGATCAGCATCGGCAGGAGGACGATCCAGGTGATCCGGTGCGCGTGCTCCCGTTCGTAGGTCTCAAATCCCTCCGCGCCGACCCGGTTGAACAGCGGATAATGCACGATCTGGATCACGGCGATCACGCCGAACATGAACCAGGTGGCCAGCGCATTGACGAGGAGGAGATCGTAGGTCATGCCATCAGAGGGATCTGATCCGGTGCGAAGCGGCCCAGTTGATGGCGAAGGGTGGCTTCGAGTTCTGGATACTGGAAGACGAAGCCGTCGCCGAGCAGCCGCGCCGGCCCGAGGTTGAGGCTCTGGAAGAGCGTTTCGTCGGCCATTTCGCCGAGTGCGGCGCGGATGAGCGCGGGCGGCACCTGGCCGGCGACGGGGCGACGGAGCACGCGGCCCAGCGTGCGGGTCATGGCCTCCTGCGTCACCGGACGCGGGCCGACGAGGTTCACGGGGCCGGCCAGCGCGCTGTTCATCAGCAGATGACCGATGGCGTAGACGATGTCGTCCGCGGCGATCCAGCTCAGGTAGTCGCCCGTGCGGCCGGCCTGCACGCCGACGCCGAAGGTGAACGGGCGGACGAGCTGCGCCAGGGCGCCGCCCCGGGGCGTGAGCACGACGCCAATGCGGAGCTGGGCCGTGCGGATGCCGGCCGCCTCCGCCGGCAGGGTGGCGGCCTCCCAGGCGGCGCACACGCGCGAGAGAAACGTGTCGGTGGTCGTGCCGGCCCGCTCGTCGATCGCCTCGTCGCCGCGGTCGCCATAGATGGCGATGCCCGAGGCCGAGAGCAGGGTCGCCGGCGGCCGCGTCAGCCGCGCCAGCGTCTCCGCGATGAGCCGCGTGCCCCGGATCCGGCTCTGCTCGATCCGGTCGCGCTTGGCGGAGGTCCAGCGCAGTGCCATGATCGATTCGCCGGCCAGATGCACGACCGCATCGAGGCCCTCGAGCTTGTCCGATTCGATCTCCCCGGCGTCCGGATTCCAGTACACCGCGTCCGGCGCCGCAGCGGCCCGGCGCACGAGGCGGAGCACGGTATGCCCGCCGGTCGTGAGGAATGCGCACAGCAGCCGGCCCAGCACCCCCGACGCCCCGGTGACGGCGATCCGGAGCGCGCGGCCTGCCGGGTTGATCCGCCGATGGACCTCCAGGTCGGTCCGCGTGGTGATGTGCCGGTACGCAAACTGGCTGTCGAGCTGCCGCCGGATGAGGCGGCCCCCGACGAGGTCGCCCAGGCGACCCAGGGGGAGCGTATAGGAGAGGGCATCGACGAGCCGGCTGGTCGCGCCGTCGACGGGCTCCATGCGATGGGTGTGCGCCCAGCGCCGGAAGGGGCCGCTGCGCTGGATGTCGCGAAACTGCCGGCCGGCGATATAGCCCTCATGCTCGGCGATCCAGCGGAGCTGGACCGGCCGGGGCCCGAGGCGGATCTCCGCGCGCTGCCCGTCCTGTATCCCCTCGAACGAAGCGAGCTCCACGGCCGCCCAGGGGGGCGCCAGTCGCACGAAGGCGCCGGGACGCTCGTGCCAGGCAAAAAGCGCCTCGGCCGGAACGGGCATCGGGCTGGCGTAGGTTCGGTTCATGGGGGAAGGGTCTCGGTTCGATCGCCCGGTCATCCTCTCGTTCTGGGACCCAGCGGGCGGCGGGATCTCAACCTGATAGTTAGCCGTCAGTTTCCTAGCGCGAAATCGGGGCGTATGGCCTGTAGGTGTATTTACCGGCACGCCGTGGCACGGGCTTTGTTTTAAGGGGAATACCCATCCGCACCACACCCTACCCACCGCAGAAAGGAGCCCCGCCGCGGGTTTTCGCTTTCTTTATCATTCACCGGCAGCGGGCATCCCACACGCCCGCGCTCCGCTAACGCCGCCTGCCCACACCGCATCAGGCGTCGCCGGGCCTCGCTGCCGTGCATCGTCGCCGTACGCATGACTCCAGACCAGAACCCCTCCAACCGCCCCGTTCGTGTCCGTTCGTTTCCTCCCGATGTGCAGGATAAGGTATGTGAAGAGCTGATTTCCCGCCGGCTCGTCAATCAGGGCGACGTGGCCGCCGCCTACCGCAAGCGCCGCGCGCTCCACACGCTGGGGTCGACCCAGCCCGTCTGGCGCATCATGGCCCTCAACCCCGCGCTCGACAAGGAGCAGATCTATGCCATCGCGGCGGACATGCACGGCTACAAGACGGTGTCCGCCAGCCGGCTCGACCTGATCCAGTTCGTGCGCAGCATCGTCGACCGCTTTTCCGAGATGCAGTGGCGCAAACTCGGCATGCTCGGCGTCGTCCCCGTCGGCACCATCGAGAGCGACCTGTACCCCACGCGCTGGGTATTCGGCACGTTCGACCCGACGATCCGCGAGGCGCATCAGCTGGCGCGCGATTGCTCGGCCAATCATTTCGAACTGCGGTATCTGTCGCACGCCACGGTCGCCGAACTCATCGCGGAGGTCTTCCTGACCCGCCTCGAGCTTCCGCCGAGCGACGGCGAAGAGCCCGCCGTCGACTGATCGATCGACCTGCGTGAGCCATCGGGCCGCGCCACGAAGCCTATACTCCTGGACCGCCGCGAGCGCGCTCACCCGCGCCGCGGCGGCTTTTTTTTAACGGGCCAGCACCCGGGGAGGGGCTGGTGGAGGATCGCATGAACAACCAGGTCGCATCGATATGGACGCCGCTGAAAAAACACGCATCACCCGGGATATCGTAACCGCCGTCGCCGCCGCGCTGGCCGCGTCGGCCTGTTGTCTCGTTCCGCTCGCGCTGGTCTCGCTCGGGATGAGCGGCGCTTGGGTGAGTCGATGGAGCCTGCTCGTGCCGTACAGGCCGGCGTTCGCGCTGGCGGCCCTGGGCATGCTCGGTTTTGCCCTCTACCGCGAATACCGGATGACCACCGCGCCGGCATGCGCGTGCGACGTGGCGATCGGCGACCGCACCCGCCGGCTGCTGCTTGCCGCCGGCTCGCTCGCCACGATCGGGCTGCTCGTATCGCCGTATCTCTTTCCCCGGGCTGTAACGCGCGACGTCACACAGCCGGCCACGGCGAGGCTGGAAGAGGTGGTGCTCGGCATCGAAGGGATGACGTGCCCCGTCTGCGTCACCACGACGCAGCAGGCACTCGCGCAGCTGCCCGGCGTGGGGGAGGTGGAGGTCACGCTCGATCCGCCCGAAGCCCATGTTCGGTTCGACACCTCCCGCGTATCGCCGCGCGCGTTCATCGACGCCGTCGAGGGGATCGGCTTCTCGGCCACCGTAATGGATTCGGCGCCCGGCACGGTTTACTGACGCGCCGCAAGGCGGGCGCAACGATCTCGGGCTAATGACGCGCTGCCCGCATCCGTCATCGACGCGGGGAGGGCGTCGAGCAGCGAGTCCGCCGCCGCGCACCGGCCCCGCCGGGCCTCGATGAGCGCCAGATCCTCGCGGATGGCCAGCGTCGCGTGATGCCGGTCCCCGAGCAGGGTCAGGCTGCCGGCCAGCGCGCGGCGCGTCCATGCGGCCGCGTCGTTGAGGTCGTCGTGCTGCGCATAATACGCGCCGAGGTTGGCGTAGAGGGAGACGAGCGTCGGGCTCGCGTCGCCGTCGATGCGTTGCTGCATGGCAATGGCGTCCAGATGCAGCCGCTCCGCGCGGAGGGTGTCGCCGATGGTGTCGAAGATCATGGCCATACTCGCCATCGCCGCGGCGGCGAGCCGATGATCGCCGGCGTGGATGTGGTCGAGCCGTTCGAGCACGCGGGTATGGTAGGCGATGGCCAGGTCGTAGTCCTCGAGGCGGCGGTAGGTCAATCCGATCTGGTGCAGGTTGGTGGTGATGGAGAGATGATCGGCCGGCAGCACCCGTTCGCGCATGGCCAGGGCCTGCATCTTGAGCCGCAGGGCCTCGCCGGCCTGGCCGTCGGCTTCGAGCGTGATGGCGAGAGACACCAGCTGCGAAGCGTACTCCGGAAGGTCTTCCTTGCCGAGCGTCTCCAGGATCCGCAGCGAGGTGCGATGGTGCGCGGCGGCGCTTGCGAAGTCCATGCGCTTGAAATAATAGGCGCCGAGGTTGGAGTGCGCCTCGGGCAGATAATCCGTCAGCGAAGCCGAGTCGGCCAGGAAGAGCGCGCGATCCATCAGCGCCTTGCTTTCTTCGAGCCGGTCCAGGCTGAGCAGTACGCCGGCCCGGCTGTTCAGCAGCTCCAGATAGGTCCCGCTCGTCTCCCCGAGCGTCTCTCGGAGGATGGGATGCGCCCGGGCGAAGAGGGAGTCCGCCTCGCGATAGTGGCCGGTGACGCGCTCGATCACGCCGAGTTCGGTGAGGGTCTGGGCATAGGTCGGGCTGTCGGACCCGAACAGGGCGACGCTTTTCCGGCTGGCATCGACGGCCAGCTTGCGGGCGCGGTCGTGGTAGCCGAGGTTGCAGTAGGCCTTGCTCATGGTGCGGATGAGCGCGATCTGCACGTCGGGCTGATCCGCCAGGCCTCGGACATGTCGTTCCCCGTTCTGGAGCAGCCGGGCGGCATAGAGGGTGTCCGTGGCGCCCAGGCCCGGGTTGGCCTCGGAGAACATCGACGTGAGCGTCCCGGAAATCGTCTCCGCCTTGAGGCGCTCGGCATTGGCGACGGCGAGCGCCGACTCGGCCCGCGTCCATGCGGCGGAGAGGCGGGCGTGATCCCCGGTCACCACGAGCACGAACAACGCCAGCGCCGCCGAGGCCCAGCGGTGGCGGCGGATGAATTTTCGCGTCTTGTACAGGGCGGAGTCGGGCCGAGCCTGGATGGGCAGATCGAGGAGGAACCGCTTCAGGTCGGCCTGGAACTGGTCGACCGCGGCGTACCGCCGGCGGGGCTGTTTGTGGAGCGCCTTGAGCAGGATGATGTCGAGGTCGCCCTGCAGCCGGCGAGCGAGGCGGTCGGGCGCGGAGGAACGGTCGGTGGCGCGCCGCGTCTGCGTCTCGTCCGCCGTACGCCAGCGGGTGCTGGGCTTGTCGGGCTCTTCGTCGCAGATGGCGCGCTCGAGTCCGCCGGCGGAGCGTATGTCGCCGCGGTAGGGGAGGCTGCCGGTCAGCAGCTCGTAGAGGACGACGCCCAGCGTATAGACGTCGCTGGCTGTCGACAGCCGTTCACGCTTGATCTGCTCGGGGCTGGCGTAGCGGGGCGTGAGGAAGCCCAGCGTGGTCGGCTCGCCGGCGGGCGACGAGGCGTCGAGGAGCCGGGCGATCCCGAAATCGAGCAGCTTGACGGTTCCGGCATCGGTGACCAGGATGTTCGAGGGCTTGAGGTCGCGATGGACCACGAGGTTGTTGTGGGCATGCTGCACGGCGTCGCAGACCTGCATGAAGAGCTTGATGCGCGCTTCGATGGGCAGCCGGCGTGTGTCGCAGAAGGCGTCGATCGGCTGCCCATCCACGTATTCCATCGCGAAGTAGGGCGATCCGTCCGGCGTAAGGCCGCCATCGAGCAGGTGGGCGATGTTCGGGTGCGAGAGGCCGGCCAGGATGTGCCGCTCCTGCAGGAATCGCAGCTGGATGGCTTCGGGCAGGTCGACGCGGACGAGCTTGAGCGCCACCCGCTGCGCCAGGTCGGGATCGTCCCGCTCGGCGAGATAAACGACGCCCATGCCGCCGGCGCCCAGCCGGCGCAGCAGGCGGTAGGGGCCGACTTTCTCGAGCGCGCGCTCGGCATAGGCGGTTTCGATGGCGCGCCGCCAGCGTCCGTGCCGGTTGGCCTCGACGGGGTCGGGAGCGTCCGAGACCTCGAGCAGGGCGTCGACCTCGGCGCGCACGTCGGGGTCGTCGGAGAGGGCGTTCAGCGCATCGCGCCGGCGGTCCGGCGGGAGGGCCAGGAGGGTCTCGAACGTTTCCTGGATGCGCAGCCACTGAGCGGGAGTGAGCGGCATGGTGCGTCGTGATGAGGGGTTGGATCGGGGGATCAGGGGGCGGTCAGGTGGCGCGCGAGCCAGCTCTTGAGGAACGTCCATTCGCGCTTCACCGTCGCCGGCGAGATGCCCATCGCCTCGGCCGTCTCCGCGATCGTCAGGCCGCCGAAAAACCGGCACTCCACGATCTGGCTGTGGCGCTCGTTCAACCGCCCCAGCTCCTCCAGCGCCTCATGCACGGCCAGGACGTCGGCGGCCTGGCGATCCGAGATGGGATCGGTGAGCCCGTCCACATCCTCCAGATCGACGCGCTGCAGGTCTTTACCGCCCCGTTTCTGGCGGTGCTTCCGGGTGGCGTACGTCACGAGGATATGGCGCATGAGCCGGGAGGCCGTGGCCAGGAAGTGGGTCCGGTTTGCCCAGGTTATCCGGTCGAGATGGACGAGCTTCAGGTAGGCTTCGTGGACGAGGCCCTGGGTGTTGAGCGTATGCCCCTGGCGCTCGCGCAGCAGATGGCGGTGCGCGATGAACTGGAGGTCGTCGTAAAAATACCGGGTGATGTCGTTCCAGGCGGCCGGGTCGCCGGCGATCGCGTCGCGGAGCCGGGCGGTGATGTTCGACGCGTCGGCGTCGCGGGTGCTCGGGTAGGCGTTCATGCAGGATGTGGGTTGCTTCCAGGAAAAATACCGACGTTTGCCGGTACGTGAGCCATGCGGCAAAAAAAGAGGGCTTGTAGAGGTGAGAGGATTCATACAAAGCCCGCCTGGAAGTCAACTTCTGCTGTATATGGACGTGGCCGGCCGTGGTTCCTCGATGCAGATCGCCTCGACCCCGTATGCAAATCCATCTAGTGCAGGGGGCGAGATGGTTTCATCGATGCCGCTCCGGTGTACCGACCTGTCGCCAGAGGGCTGATTTTCGGGCGGGCTCTCCGTTTTCGATCACGTTCTGGCATCGACTCGCGTTTCCATGTGCCGCATCGTTTCACGTCTCCTGGCCCTGGTCGCCGGCACGGCCCTCGGCTTTTCGGTAGTGCTGTCGATGGCCGCGCTGCCGGCGTGGACGCGGGTCGTCGTCGCGGCCGGCGCCGTCGTCGCGGCGGCATGGGCCGGATACCGGGCCGCCGACATGCCGCAGGAACGCCCATCCGCCCCGGAAAAGGGGCATCCCTGAGACGCTGCTTGCACGGGAGTGTTTATTGTTGGATTTTGCGTGCCACTCCGGCATCTCCAACACCCCCTTATGCGTCTCGTCCAGCACAAAAAGGAAGCGTACTGGTTTTACAGCTTCCTGTCGATCTTCTACGATAACTACGTCAACCCCTTCTTCTGGAACGCGCGGATGCGCGACGAGGCGCTGACGCTTGCCCGGCTCGACGATCCTTCGCTGGATACGCTCGATGCCGGCGCCGGCACGGGTTTTACCACCGAAGGCATCGTGGCGCACATCGATCCGGCGCATGTCACCTGTCTGGATCAGAGCCCCCATCAGCTCGCCCGGGCCCGGGCCAAGAGCGCGCTCGGTGGGTGCACGATCCTGGAAGGCGACGCGGAGGACTTGCCGTTCCCGACCGACCGGTTCGACCGGTACGTGTCCGCCGGCAGCATCGAATACTGGCCCGATCCGCAGCGCGGCATCGCGGAGGCCTACCGCGTCCTGAAACCGGGCGGCGTCGCGCTGATGGTGGGGCCGCTGCGGCCGGAGACACCGCTCGCCCGCGCCGTCGCGGATGCCTGGATGCTGTTTCCCGAAGAGGAGGCCTACGAGCGCTGGTTTCGGGATGCCGGATTTACGAGCATCCGGAAGCAGTACGTGGCCCCGACCTGGGTACGCCGGGAGCGCTATGGGATCGCCATCTCGGGCGTAAAGCCGAAGGCGGGTCCGTCGCCGCTCCCGCAGGACAGCCGGCAGCTGGAGCGGCTGCACGCGCCGGCGGACGCGGGGCGCATCCTCACCCTGGTGGGCCGACTGGCGCTGGGGTCGATCGCCGGTTTTCTATTCATTCCCGCGGCCATGATCGGGCAGGCGCGCGCCGGCCTCGAGCGCCGCTTCGGCCGGCGGACGACCCCCGTGGATCCCATCCCGCCGCGCCAGGCGGTCGGCGTCGCGGTCTTCGTCGCCGTAGCGAGCGCGGTGCTGCTCACCCTGTTCCGCAGACGCCGGTAGCCCATGCAGACCGACGCCCTCCAACGCGCCATCCAGCGGTTTTACGACGTTTCGACGCCGCTGTGGGAAGATGTCTGGGGGGATCATCTGCATCACGGCTATTACGGCAGCGACGGCTCGGTCCGAAAAGCGCCCTATGAAGCCCAGGTCGATCTGGTCGAGGCGCTGCGGCGGTTCGGGCGTCTGGAGCAGGCCGGCCGCATCCTCGACGCCGGCTGCGGCGTGGGCGGCAGCGCGCTGTATCTGGCCAGAAAACTCGGGGCCGAGGTCGAGGGCATCACGCTCAGTCCGGTGCAGGCGCGCAGCGCCACCGCGCGCGCCGAGGCGGCCGGCCTGGGCGACCGCGTGCGCTTCTCCGTCGCCGATGCCCTCGCACCACCCTTCGAGCCGGCTTCGTTCGACGCCGTCTGGGCGCTGGAGAGCGCCGAACATTTTCCCGACAAATCGGCCTGGCTGGCGACGTGCGCCCGGCTGCTGCGGCCCGGCGGCCGGCTGGTCGCCGCCACCTGGTGCATCCGTCCGTCGCCGCCGGATCCCGGGGCCGCCGAACGCCGGTTGCTTCGACGACTCTACGGCGCGTATCATCTTCCCGACATGATTTCGTTGCCAGATTACCTGGAACGGCTCGCCGGGCTGGGGTTCGACGCCGTGTGCGGCGAGGACTGGACCGGTGCCGTGGCGCCGTTCTGGGGCGAGGTCGTCCGCTCGGCGATGCGTCCGGCAAGCCTCGCCGGGCTGCTGCGGGCCGGCTGGCCGACCATCCGCGGCGCGCTGGCCATGCGCCATATGATGCGCGGGTACCGCACCGGGCTGATTCGCTTTGGCGTGTTCACCGCCGTTCGCCGCTGACCGTCCGCCGCCCGTGGCGCTCCCGGTCCCACCCTCCAACGTTTCATCTTCCCCTTTTCTCTTGTCGACCTCCCGCCATCCAGCACGCGCCCTCTGGGCCTTTTCGCGGCCGCATACGATCATCGGCACGACCTTGAGCGTGGCGGGGTTGTTTGTGATGGCCTACAGCCTGGGGGGGCGGCCCGAGGTGAGCTGGCAGGTGCCGGGTTGGACGCTGCTCGCGTGTCTGGCGGCGAACGTATTTATCGTCGGGCTGAACCAGCTGGTCGATATCGACATCGACCGGATCAACAAGCCCGACCTGCCCCTGGCATCGGGCGCGCTTTCGGTGCGGGCCGGCCGGCTGATCGTCGGGGCGTGTCTCGCGGTGGCCGTGGCCGTCGCGCTCGTCGAGGGCCGGTATCTGGCGATCACGGTCCTCGCCAGTCTGGCGATCGGCACCCTGTATTCCGTCCCGCCCATCCGGCTCAAGCGGTTTCATTTCTGGGCGGCGGCGTGCATCATCACCGTGCGCGGGCTCATCGTGAACATCTTCCTGTACCGGCATTTTGCCGACCGGATGGGCATGGAAAGCCGCATCCCGGCCGTTGTATGGTTGCTCACCGGTTTTATCTTTGTGTTCGGGCTCGTCATTGCCTGGTACAAGGACATCCCGGACATGCAGGGCGATCGGACGTTCGAGATCGCGACGCTCAGCCTGCGGCTCGGTCCTCGGCGCGTCTTCGAGCTGGGAGGGGCTGCGTTGGCCGCCGGCTATCTCGTGGTCACGTTTGCCGGCCTCGTCGGGGTCGATGGCGCGCATGGTCCGATGCTTGCCAGCGTCCATCTGCTGCTGCTCGCGATGGCCCGCTCCCGCGCACGGAGTGTGCAACCTGAGGAACCCCGGGCGATGACGCGGTATTACCTATTGCTCTGGGGACTGTTCTATGCTGAATATATCGTCTTCCCTCTGTCCGTCTGGATCGGATGAGTCGCATGCCCGCATGCTCGTCCGACGGAACGCGGTGGCGATCGAGCAGCGTAATGGAATGTCGAATGGCCTGGGGCGTCTAGCCATCTAGCCCCCTTTTCGACGATCCGCGGGCAGAACGTCTTATCACGCGTGCCGGATTCCCTCAATCCCGGCGCGTCGACCATCACCCCTGTCGAGGCCTATGCGTACGCTCGCCATCGGTCTGGTATTGCTCGTCTTCGCCACCTCCGGGCGTCCTGCGGACGTGTATGCGCAAGCGGATGCGGGCTATGAAGCGTTGCAGACGGGCGATTATGCCCGGGCGCGGCGCGCGTTCACCGATCAGCTGAACGAGGCCGGCGGCCGGGGCGGCCGCGCCGCCGTCTATCTGGCCGAGACGTATATCGCGACCGGCGCATACGACGAAGGGCTGGGGGTCATCGACGGCTACCTGCGCCGCGCCGGCGACGACGCCTTCCTGCTGTCCGCCCGAGGCCGGCTGCTCGAGGCCATGGGCCGCCTGGGCGATGCATCCGTCGCCTACCGCGCCGCGGCCGAGCGGGATATCAGCTACCTGCGCAACGTGCTCGCCCTGGCGCTCGTCATGGAGCGGCAGGGGCAGGTGACGCAGGCCGCGGATATTTTCGGGGCCATCTACCGCCGGTACAAAAACAACGAACTGACGACGGCTGAAGAGCTGGGCGTGGGGGCGCTCGCCGCCGCGCGGATCGGGGAATTTCGCGATGCGAACGAGGCGTTCCGGCTCGCGTATCGCATCGAGCCCGGGCATATCGAAAACCTCTACTGGTGGGCGGAGCTGTTCCGCGAGAAATACAACGACGCCGACGCCGTCCGCACCTACGAAGAGGCGCTGACCCTGAACCCGCATTACGCGCCGCTCTATACGGGGCTGGCCCGGGCCACCAACGGGTTCGAGGCCCGCGAGCAGTATGCCCGGAAGGCGCTGGCCGAGAACCCGCTGAGCGTCGACGCCTACAGCATCCTCGCCGGCCTCGCGATCGTCGACGGACTCTTCACCGAGGCCGAGACGTCGGCGCTGCGGGCGCTCGACATCGATTCCACGTCGATCGAAGCCCTCGGGCACCTCGCCTCGTCCTACTACCTGCAGGGCGACACGGTGCGGTATGCCGAGGTGGAGCGCCGCGCCCTGGCGATCAACCCGCGCGCCGGCGAGTTCTATCTCACCCTCGCGCATAACAGCGAGATGAAGTTCCGGTACCCGGATGCGGTCGATTTCAGCCTCGCCGCCGTGCAGACCGATCGCCGCAATCCGAAAGCCTATGCCCAGCTGGGCACGAGCCTGCTGCGTCTGGGGCGGTCGCAGGAGGCCCGCCGGTATCTCGATTTCAGTTTCGAGCGCGATCCGTTTAATGTCTTCGTGGGCAATACCCTCGAACTGCTCGACGAATACGAGAACTTCGCGCTGCTCGACAGCGAGCACTTCCGCCTGCTGATCCACGCCAGCGAGAGCGACGTGCTGGGGCCGTCCATTCTGGCGCTGGCGGAGGAGGCGTATGTCGACCTCCGCCTCCGGTATCCGTACACGCCGGCCGGGAAGATCTTCCTGGAGGCCTACAACGATCCCGACGATTTCGCCGTCCGCGTCGCCGGCGTTCCCCACATCGGGCTCCTCGGGGTGTGTTTCGGCGACGTCCTGGCGATCAACACGCCGAAAGGCCAGCCGGCCGGCAGCTACAACTGGGCGCGCACGCTGTGGCACGAGCTGGCGCACACCATGTCGATCGGGCTCGCGGAGTTCAAGCTCCCACGCTGGTTCGCCGAGGGGCTTGCGGTCTACGAGGAACGCGTCGCACGGCCGGAGTGGGGGCGGGAGATGGAGCTCGAACTCCTGATGGCGTTCGATCAGAATAAGTTGCTCCCGCTCGAATCGATCGACCGCGGCTTCACGCGGCCGACCTTCGAGGGGCAGATTCTGCTGAGCTATTTCCACGCCTCCGAAGTCATCGCCATGATCGACGCCGACTACGGGCACGACGCCGTCGTCAACGTCCTGCGCGGCTTCGCGGCCGGGCTGAATTCAGCCGAAAGCGTGCGCCAGGCGACGGGGCAGACGCTGGCGCAGATCGATGCGGCCTTCGCGGAGCGGCTCCGCCGGCGTCGCGGCGAGCTCTCGGACGTCCTCGCCGGCTGGCCCAATCCGTTCGTCGAGGACCAGGCGCCGTCGCTGCTGGATCGGCTGACCGGGGGCGGTGAAAACGCCCTGATCGCGGCGCTGCGCGAAGGCTACAGGTTGCTCGACGAGAAGGACTTTGCCGGCGCCGAGCGCAACTTCCGGCAGGCCCTGTCGGTCTACCCTGCGTACGTGGATCCCGGAAACGCCTATACCGGACTGGCCGCCGTCTATCGCGAAACGGGCGATACGGCCCGGCGCATCGAGGTGCTGGAAGCCTATCTGGCGCGCGCCGAACACGCCGCGGCGGAGGCGCTCGAACTGGCCGACCTGTACGAGGCCGCCGGCCGCACCGCGGAGGCCGTCGCCCTGCGCGAGCGGAGTCTGGATGTCGCCCCCTACGATCGCGACGTGCAGGCGCGTCTCGCGGAGGGCTACCTCGAAGTGGGTAACACCGCCGGCGCCGTGCGCGCGCGCCGCGCCATCCTGGGGCTGAACCCGGTGGATCGCTCCGAGGCGTATTATTTGTATGCCCTCAGCCTGTATGCCGACGGTCAGTCCGCCGGCGCCCGGCGGGCGGTGCTGCAGTCGCTGGAGCTGGCCCCGGGGTACCGGGAGGCCCAGAAGCTGCTCCTCAAACTGGTCGACGATCCGGCCGGCGAGTAACCCGGGCAGGGTCACTAAATGCGCGTCACGCGCTTCGCTTCATGTTGCTTCGAATCCTACTTTTTGTCGCCCTCATGCCGGCCGCGCTGCTGCCGGTGGCGCCGCATGCCGCGGCGCAGAGCGACGAAGGGTTTCGGTTCATCCGGGTCCGCTACGAAGACCCGCGCGGCGAGGGGCGGGGATTCCGTCGGGGCGGGGGCGCATGGAGCCACGACTACCCGACGGCCGAGCACAACCTGCACATGGCGCTCGAACGGACCACCGGCATCCGGGTGGCCGGCGAGCCCCTCATCCTCTCGCTCAGCGACAAACGCATCTTCGAGTACCCGTTCCTCTACCTGTGCGAGCCGGGCTACTGGAGCATGAACGAGGAGGAAGCCGGCAACCTGCGCGAGTATCTCAACCGGGGCGGCTTTATCATGTTCGACGACTTCGGGAACGAGAACGAACTGATGCAGCTCGTCCTGCAGATGGAGAAGGTGTTTCCCGATCAACAGCCGCAGGAGATCCCGAACGATCATCCGATCTGGAGTATCTTCTTCGACATCGATCCCGTAGCCGCCCCCTCGCTCGTGGGCGGGCGCGGTTATTTTACCGATACCGACGATACCTACCTGGCGTATTTCGACGACAAGGGCCGGATGGTCGCGCTCGTCTGCTACAACCAGGACCTCGGCGACGGCTGGGAATGGCCCGAACGCAGCCTCGCCGACGCCTCGACGATCAGCTTTCAGATGGGCATCAACTTTATCATTTATGCGATGACGCACTGAGGAATCGCAAAAGGCCCATTGCAAAAACGCAAAATGGACAGATGCCCCGGACCTCTACCCAGTGACTCAATGACCGCGCGCAGCGCGCCATGACTGCGGCCGCAGGCCGCATTGACCGCGTGCGCAGCACGCCTGACCCATGCCAATGACCAGTGTCCAATGCCCAGTGACCCACTACCGCGCGCGCAGCGCGCCATGACCGCGGCCGCAGGCCGCATTGACCGCGCACAGCGCGCCATGACCGCGGCCGCAGGCCGCATTGACCGCGCGCAGCGCGCCATGACCTCGGCCGCAGGCCGCATTGACCGCGTGCGAAGCACGCCTACCTCGGCCGCAGGCCGCTTCTGACCCTGAAAGAAATCCCGCAAGCATGACAGACACCCACGACACGAACGGAGCGCCGATGCACGATCCATCGGAAGAAGAAGTACTCAACCGGCTCCGCTCCGGCAAGGAGCAGGTCTTGAGCCAGTTGCGGCGGCGGATCATCGGGCAGGACGATGTGATCGAGCGGGTGCTCATCGCGTTGTTCGCCGGCGGCCACTGTCTCATCACCGGCGTGCCGGGTCTGGCGAAGACCCTGCTCATCAAGTCGCTCGGCGAAATCCTGGACCTGAGCTACAAACGCATCCAGTTCACGCCGGACCTCATGCCGGCGGACATCACCGGCATCGACATCATCGAGGAGGACCGCGCAACCGGGAAGCGCGAGATCAAGTTCGTCCGCGGCCCCATCTTCGCCAATATCATCCTGGCCGACGAAATCAACCGAACGCCACCGAAGACCCAGGCGGCCCTGCTCGAAGCCATGCAGGAATACCAGGTCACCGCCGGCGGTACGCTGATGCCGCTCGATCGCCCCTTCTTCGTGCTCGCCACGCAGAACCCGATCGAACTCGAAGGCACCTACCCGCTCCCGGAAGCGCAGCTCGACCGGTTTATGTTCAACCTCGTGATCGACTACCTGTCGGCCAAGGATGAACTCGCCGTGGCGATGGCGACGACCTCGCAGGAACAGGCGGTGCTGACCCCCGTGCTCACCGGGGAAGACATCGAGGCGTTCCACCGCCTCGTGAAGAAGGTCTACGTGCCGGAGAACGTCGGTTCGTTCGCCGTGAACCTCGTGCGCAGCACCCGGCCGGTCAACGACGAGGCGCCGGACTACGTGAAGAAATGGGTGCGGTGGGGCGCCGGCCTGCGCGCGGCGCAGTACCTCATCCTCGGCGGCAAGGTCCGCGCGGTGTTCAAGGGGCGTTACAACGTGGCGGTGGAGGATATCCAGGCGCTGGCGCCGGACGTCCTGCGGCACCGCGTCATCACCAATTTCTACGCGGATTCCGAGGGCATCACGGTCGAGCATATCATCGACCGGCTCATCCAGGAGGTGCGCCAGCCCGTGTCCGGACTGGCGTGACGCCCGTCGCCCTGACCATGCCTGGCTTGTCGGACGCCACCGGGGCGTCCGTACGGTAGAACGAATCGCTTTGCATCATGCCCGAATCGCCGGCCATAGCGCGCTTCATCAAACCCGAGATCCTCTCGCGGATCAGCAACCTCCAGTTGCTGGCGCGCGGCGTGGTCGAAGGTTTTTTGTCGGGTCTGCACAAGAGCCCCTACAAGGGCGCCAGCGTCGAGTTCGTCTCGTACCGGCCGTACATCCACGGCGACTACCTGATGCACGTCGACTGGAAGCTGTTCGCCCGCACCGACCGGCTTTACGTCAAGGAGTTCGAGGAGGAGACCAACACCCGGTTCGACCTGATGGTCGACATCAGCCCGTCGATGGCGTACACCTCGACGACGGTGACCAAGCAGGATTATGCGTTTTTCCTGGCGGCGTCGCTCGGTTATTTCATGACGCGGCAGCAGGACGCCGTCGGGCTGACGTTTTTCGACGACGAGATCGTGCAGCGCATCCCGCCGCGGCGGGCTTCGGGGCACCTGCTCACGATCCTGCAGCACATGCACGACGCCCGGCCGGGCAAGCCGACCGCGATGGGCAAGCCGCTGCACGAACTGGCCGAGATCCAGCGCCGGCGGGGGTTCGTCGTGCTGATTTCGGATCTGCTCGATGAGCCGGAAGCCATCGTAGACGGGCTCCGGCATTTTCGGTACAACGGCCACAACGTCCTCGTCTTCCACATCCTCGATCCCCAGGAAATCGCCTTCGCGTTTTCGGACATGGTCGAGTTCGAGGACATGGAAACCGGGGAGAAGATGCTGCTCGAGGCCGAATCCGCCCGCAAGATTTATCAGGACAACTTCAACCGCTACAAGGATACCCTGACGCGCGAATGCGGCGTGCTGGGCATCGACTACAACCTGATCACGACCGATCAACCGCTCGACTTCGCCCTCTTCCAGTACCTGGCCGCCCGGGCCAAGCACCGCTAGGAAGAGCAAATCCCAAATCACTATTCGCTAATCGCTAATCACTAATCCCTAATCGCTATTCCCTTGTCCGTCATCAACGCCATATTCCTCTTCGGGCTCGCCGCGGCGCTGTTGCCGATCCTCTTTCATCTCGTACGACGTGTGCGGGCGAAACAGGTGCGGTTCAGCTCGTTGATGTTCCTGAAGATGACGCCGAAGGAAGTGGTGCGCCGCCGGCGGATCAAGGATTGGCTCCTGATGGCGATCCGGACCGTGATGCTGGCGCTGCTGGCCCTGGTCTTCGCCCGCCCCTTCATCCCCGAGGAGCGCATCCCGTTTTTTGCGAGCCAGGAGGCGCGGTCGACCGTCGTGCTGATCGACCAGTCGTTCAGCATGCAGTACGACGACCTCTTCGACCAGGCCGTGGCCGCGGCCCGGGAGATCGTCGGTACCGCCGGCCCCGACGACGAGATCGCCCTCATCGCGTTCTCCGATGAGCCGCGCCAGCTGACCGAGTTGAGCGACGACCTGAGCCTGCACCGCAACGTGCTGGATGCGGCGCTGGAGCCGACCTACCGGCCGACCGACTTTTTCCGTCCGATCCAGCTGGCCCAGGAAATCCTCGCGCGGGCCCGGCACGAGAGCCGGCGGATCGTCCTCCTGTCGGACCTCCAGCGCAGCGGCTGGGGCGGGGCCTTCGAGAACTGGAAGCTCGATCAGGGCGTCGGCTTCGAGGTGGTGCAGCTGGGCGATCCCGACCGCGAGAACGCCTATGTCGGCGGGCTGGCCGTCGCAACGCGCCGCGTCGACGGGCAGGTGGTCAACCGGTTCGATACCCGGATCGGGGCCTCCGGCGAAGCCCGCCCGGCCGGCCGAGCGATGACGCTCACCCTCGACGAGCAGGTGGTCGAAGAGACCACGGTGCCGGCGTCCACGGCCGGTCGCGTGTCCTTCCAGTACCGGCCGGAGCGCGAGGGGCTTTTCCTCGGCGCCGTCAACCTGGCGGACGACGCGTTGCCGGCGGACAACCGGTATTATTTCGCCATCGATGTCAAGAGCCGGCCGGCCCTCTTCGGGGTCGACGGCAGCCGCGCCGCGCGCAACGACGTCTATTACCTGGAGCGCGCGTTCAACCAGGGCGAGGCGGCGCTGTACACTTTTTCTTCGGGCGCGGTCGGCGAGCTGACGGGGCGTGCGCTGGCGACGCAGGCGATCGTCTTCGTGAGCAACACGGCCTCGCTCAACGCGCCGCAGCGGGCCGCGCTGCGCGCCTACCTCGAGCGCGGCGGCAGCGTCGTGCTCTCCTTCGGCTCCGAGAGCGAGCCGGCGGGGTGGGCGGCGGCGCTGACGGAATTCGGCGTCGGCCGGCCGACGGGGCGCATTCAGCCGCGGAACACCCAGGGCTACCCGGCCATCATCGGAGAGGTCGACCTCCGCCATCCGATCTTCAGCCTGTTCGCGCAGGCCAGCTCGGGCGCCATCTTCCGCCCCCAGTTCCGGGAATACCTGCGGATCGTACCCGACTCCAGCGCCTCCGTCGTAGGTCGCTATGATACCGGCGACCCGTTCCTGATCGAGCAGACCGTCGGCGCCGGCCGGCTGCTGGTGTATACGTCGACGTTTAATGCCGACTGGACCGATTTCCCGATCAACGAACTGTACGTGCCGTTCGTCTACCAGCTCGTGAAATACGCGCTGGAGGGCCAGGAGCGCCGGCTGTCGTTTCTTGTCGGCGAACCGGTCCGGCTCCAGGGTCAGCCCGGCGGGATCTGGGACGTGCGCACCCCCGACGACCGGCTGCTTCGCGTGGAGCTTGACGCGGAGGGCGTAGGTTTTTTCCGCGATACGGCGCTCCCAGGGCATTATGCGGCCGCCCAGGGAAACCAGCGCTTTTCCTTCTCCGTCAATGTAGACGTGACCGAGTCCGACCTTGAAGCGCGCGCCGTCGACGAAGTCGTCGCCGCCGTCGTCCCGCCGCCGGACGACGTGGCGCGAACCGTCGAGATGGCGCGCACGATGGAGATCGAGGACGAAGAACGCAAACAGAAATTCTGGCGCTATCTGTTGATCGCGCTCATCGGCCTGTTCGTCACCGAGACGTATCTGGCGAACAGGAAAATGGCAAATCGCATAGCGTAAATCGCACATTCAGGGTATCTCACCACGCATCGAGAAGACCCAGTTAGCGATTTGAGCTATTCGATTTGCGACGGAAACACCCTTTTTCTTCTTGCACCATCCTTCTCAACCGCCATGGCATCAAACCAACGCGTCCTCGCCCTCGTCCGCATGGTCCGGCAGCGGCTGCGCCGGCGCGCCCTCATCCAGGGTGTCGCGCTCACGTTGTTGACCATGCTGTTTTTCGTGGTCCTGTACCTGCTGGTTTATCTCAATACCGAGATCGACCTGAAGTACCTGATCGCGGGCGCGGCGCTGGCGGGTGTGGCAGTGCTTTATGTGGCCATCCGGTTTATCGTCCAGCCGTTGCTGCTGAAGATGGATGACCGTCAGGTGGCGCTGTTCGTCGAGGAGAAGATCCCGGGGCTCGAAGACCGCCTCAACAGCGCGGTGGAAGTGAACGCGCAGCAGGCGCAGGCCGGCTCGCTGCTCGACCGCCTCATCGAGGACGCGGTGCAGCAGGTGCGCGCGATCCCGATCACGACCGTCGTCGACCGCAAGAAAGAGCGCATCATGGCCATCGCGGCCGGCGCCGGCGCGCTGCTCTTCCTCGTCTACGGCTATTACGCGTCGGACGATATCCTGAGCGCCTTCTCGGGGGCGCGCTACCAGCTGGTGTCGGCCATCGAGCAGCCGCTGATGTCCATCGCGCCCGGCACGATCGAGATCGAACGGGGCGCGACACAGGAAATCATCGCCGAGTTTCGGGACGCGTCCGAAGCGGAGGTGTTCGTCACCTATCGCACGGAAGGCGGCGAGTGGCGGAAAGAGCCCATGCAGAAGGGTCTCGGCCAGCCGGTTTATCTTTTCGAATTCGCCGATGTCCAGGCGCCCCTCGAGTATTTCGTGCAGCGGGATGAGTTGCAGTCGGACATCTTCTCGATCACCCTCTACGCGTTCCCCGAGATCGAGCAGATCGACCTGCGCTACACCTATCCCGCCTACACGGGCCTGCCCCCGCGCGTCGACGAAAATCGGGGCGACATCCGCGGGCTCAAGGGCGCGAAGGTAACCGTCAGCGTGCGGGCGACGGGCGACCTCGAGGAAGCGGCCCTCGTGATGGATAGCGGCCGCCGGCTTCCGCTCCAGACCGCCGGCGACGGGGTCTACCGCGCCGAACTCGTGCTCGACACCGAGGACATGTACCATGTGGAGCTCAACGACCGCGCCGGCAAGCAGAACAAGTTTCCGGACGACTACCTGATCGTCCCCGAAGACGACGAATCCCCGCGGATCACGATCACCGATCCCCAGCAGGACGTGCGGGTGAACGCCATCGAGGAAGTCGTCATCGCCGCGCGCGCGGAGGACGACTACGGGGTCAAGGATCTCCGGCTACGGTTCTCGGTGAACGGGGCCGACGAGGAGACGGTCGCGCTCATGCCGGCGGACAAGGCGCGCGAGCAGGCCGTGTCCGGCGACTACGTGTTTTTCCTGGAGGATTACGAGCTGGAGCCCGGCGACGTGATTTCGTATTACGTCGAGGCGGAAGACTTCTTCGCCGGCCGCGAGGCCGAGGCGTCCGACATGTATTTCATCGAGGTGGCGCCGTTCGACCGCCGCTTCACCCAGGCGAACAACATGGGCGGCGGCGGGGGCGGCGGCGGGATGCAGAGCCGCACCGTCGTGAGCCAGCAGGAGATCATCGCGGCCACGTGGAAGCTGCATCGCCAGCGGAATCAGGGGACACCCGAAGCGTTCCAGGAGGCCGTGCGCGGTCTCGTCCAGGCGCAGACGAGCCTGAAGGAGAGCATCGAGGAGAAGATTGGATCGACGGCGTTTTCCCTCGAGCTGCGCGACAGCGAGGAGAGCCAGAAAATCGTCGAATACCTCCGCAATGCCATCGATGAGATGGACGGGGCGATCGACCAGCTGGACGACGCCAACCTCGAGGAGGCCCTCGCGCCGGAACGCCGCGCCCTGAACCATCTGCTCCGCGCCGACGCGCTCAACCGGGACCGCCAGGTGGCGATGAACCGCGACCAGCAGGGCGGCGGCGGGGGCGGTGGCGGTTCGATGGAGGACCGCATGACCGAGCTGATGGATCTGGAGCTCGACATCTCGCGCGACAAGTACGAGATGCAGCAGCAGCAGAGCCCGCAGGCCGGCGGGGGCGGCGGCGAACAGGCCATGGACGACGCGCTCCAGCGCATCAAGGAGCTGGCCCGCAAGCAGCAGCGCCTCGCCAACCAGCGCGAGCAGTCGCTGCAGGGTGAGGACAAAAAACGCTTCATCGAGCGCCTCAAACGCGACCAGGACGAGCTGCGCCAGCAGGCGGAAGACCTCGCCCAGCAGATGCAGCAGATGAGCCGCAGCGAGGAGGGGATGTCCCGCGACATGCAGCAGGGGCTCCAGCGCGCCATCGACAACATGCGTGAGGCCGAACGCGCCCTGCGCAACGGCGACGACCAGCAGGCGTCCGCCAAACAGCAGCAGGCGCTCAACGAGCTCGACCAGCTCCAGCAGGATATGCGCATGGCCGGCTCGGACAGCAAGCGCGAGATGCTCGACGAGTTCGTGCGCGACTTCGAGGAGATGCGCGAGCAGGAGGAACGCCTCGGCCGCGACATCGCCTCCGCCCTGGAAAAAGCCCAGCGCGAGGGGCGGATCGAACGCGAAAAACTCGAAAACCTGCAGGAAAACCGCGAGAGCATGCGGAATAACCTCGACCGACTCAAACGGCAGGCCGAGTCGCTCGAAGCCGGCATCCGCGAGGAAGACCCCGAGGCCGCCACCACGCTGCGTAACATGCTCCAGCAGATGCGGCGGGACGACCTCGAAAAGAATATGGACGATTCGCAGACCGCGCTCGACCGCGGCTGGGTGGACTTCGCCGAACGGGTCCAGGACAAGATCGACGAGAGCCTGCGAGGCCTCACGACCCAGGCGCGCGAACTCCAGGAAAACCTTCCGCAGACCGACGAGGATCAGCTCCGCCGCGCGCTGAGCGATCTGCAGGATATCCGCGAACGCATGCAGGAAGCGCAGGAACGCGCCGGCGGCCAGCAGCCGAGCCCGAACGGGCAGCAGCAGGGGCAGCAACAGAGCCAGCAGGGCCAGCAGCAAGGCCAACAGCAGGGCGACCCCGGTCAGCAGGGCCAGCAGCAGGGAGAGGGCCAGCAAGGCCAGCAGCAGAGCCAGCAACAGGGTCAGGGCGGAGGCCAGGGGGGCGAGCGCGCCCGGCAGGCCCAGGCCGCGCGTCTCCAGCAGCAGGCGCGCCAGGCGCAGGAAACCCTCGAACGGCTCCAGGAGCAGTTCGGGGAGGATGAGGGCATCCAGCGAAGCCTCTCGCGCGCCCAGCAATCCATGCGCCGCGTCGGCGACAACAGCTTCACGGGCGTGCTAATCGACGAGGAGTCGGCGAAGGATTTCTTTAACGAAAACGTCTACGACCCGCTGTCCGACCTCGAGATGCTGCTGTCGCGCCAGCTCGACGACATCGAGATGGAAAAGAAACTCTACGGCTCCCGCAACGCGGAGGTGCCGGACGAATACCGCGACGCGGTCGACCGCTATTACGAGTCGCTCTCGAAGTCAAAAAATGAATGAGGATCCTGGATCCTGGATCCTAGATGCTGGATGGGTGCCATGTAGACCTCATCCGGTACTCAGGATCTAGGATCCGGCATCCAGGATCAAGCATCCTCACCCTCGCCGCCCGCCCGTAACCTGCCGCAATCAATGCCCCATACCTGGTTAGAACGTCTTTTCAAGTTCAACAGCCTGCAGTTCTCGGAAGGCGAGATCGGCGTGCAGGCCGGCCAGTGGCTATGGGTGATCGTAGGGCTGGTGGTGCTGCTGGCCGTGTTGTTCGCGGTGTTCTACGGGATCACGAACCTCTTCGCATCTACGCGGGCCCGCGCGTTTTCGCTGTCCCTCCGCCTGGCGGCGCTGGCCCTGCTGGCGCTGCCCCTGCTCGAACCGGTCCTCATCACGCCGGACGTCGTGCCGGACGAAAACTTCGTCGCCGTCCTCGTGGACGCGTCGGAGAGCATGTCGATCCCAGACGCCGGCGAGGGGCGCACGCGTCTGGGCGAGGCGTCGTCGCTCCTCTATGCCCCCGGGCGCGCGCTCGCCGCCGGCCTGGAAGAGCATTTCAAGGTGCGCTACTACACCTTCGGCGAACGGGTCAGCCGGGTCGACAGCGTGCAGCACGCGGCTCCCGACGCCGGCGGCACCGACCTTTCCGAGGCGCTCGACCGCGTGATTTCCGACTTTCGGGGCGTCCCGCTCTCCGGTGTCGTCATGATGACCGACGGCGGCGACAACAGCGACGGCGTGCCGCTCAACGAGGCGGAGGAACTCCGCGCGATGGATGTGCCGCTCCACGTCATCGGCATCGGACAGACGGCCTTCGCGCAGGACCGCGAGCTGCTCGACGCCGTCGTGACGCGGAGCGTGGAGGAGACCACCGGCGCCGAGATCGAGGTGAAGGTGCGCAGCTGGGCGGCCGAACCCGAACCCGTGGCGTTTAACCTCTTCCGGGGCGAGGACCGCGTCTTCACCGAAACGCGGCAGCTCAAAGGGGAAGGCAAGGTCGATCAGTTTACGTTTTTCTACGAGCCCGAGTCCACCGACGCCCGCGAGTACACGTTGACGATCGAGGAGGCCCCGGGCGAGCAAAACACCGCCAACAATGCGCACCACGTCCTGATCGACACGCGGCAGGACACGATCCGGGTGCTGTACATCGACGGCCACCTCCGGCCCGAGTTCAAGTTCTCGAAGCGGGCGATGGAGGACGACCAGGTGATCGAGGTGTCGTCGGTGGCGCGGACCGGGCCGGCGCAGTTCTACCGGCAGGGCATCCAGAGCGCCGGCCAGCTCCAGGGCGGGTTTCCGCGCGACCGGGCGGAGATGTTTCGTTATCACGCCATCCTGCTCGGCGACATGGAGGCCGGCGCGTTTACGCTGGATCAGCTGGAACTGATGGAGGACTTCGTCCGCGAACGCGGCGGTGGCTTCCTGATGATCGGGGGGACGAAGACGTTCGCCGAGGGCGACTACTGGAATACCCGCGTGGCCGACATGCTCCCGATCGAAATCGACCCGAGCCGGCGCTACGTCGTCCCGCCGTCCTTTGGCGATACGGAGGGGGCGCCCGAAGAGCAGGGCTTCCGGTTTGTCCCCACGGCCGTGGGGATGGAGAACCCGATCCTCAAGCTCTCGCCCGACGGCGACAACAACCGGCTGTTGTGGGACGGGATGCCCGGCCTCACCAGCATCAACTACCTCGGCCGCATCAAGCCCGGCGCGGTCGTCCTTGCCGAGAAGCCCGACGATGCATTCGGATCGTCCGAGCCGCTGCTCGCCGTGCAGCGTTACGGCCGCGGCCGCACCGCCGCCCTCGCTACGGCCAGCACGTGGCGCTGGCAGATGCACCTGGAAGCCGAAGATCGCCGGCATGAGCGGTTCTGGCGTCAGCTCATCCGCTGGCTGGTGGCCTCCGCGCCGCAGCCGGTGGACGTGACGATCGAGGGCCGGCGTTTTGCACCGGGGGATGAGGTGCCGGTCTCCGTCCGCCTCTACGATGCCGACTTCAGCCCGGTCGACGACGCCCAGGTGACCGGCTATGTCGTCGATCCGTACGGCGCGCAGCAGGCGGTGACGTTTCAGGCCGACCTCGCCGAAGCGGGCGCCTACATCGCGACGTTCGTGCCGCAGGATCTCGGGGTGTACGAGCTGGAGGTGGAAGCCCGCGCCGGCGACGCCGTCCGGCAGGCGCTGCCGCAGAGCTTTCTCGTGCGGTCTTCGCAGAAGGAGTATTTCGACGCCACGCTGAAACGCGATCTCCTCCAGCGGCTTGCCCAGGCCAGCGGCGGATTTTATTATGAACCGACGGAGGCGTCCACGATCCCCGACAACCTGCGGGGCCGGCGGACGAGTACATCGATCTACCACGCCGAATACCTGTGGGACATGCCGGCCCTCTGGGGGCTCATCCTCCTGCTGCTCTGCGTCGAGTGGGTCTGGCGCCGGCGACAGGGCCTGCCGTAGCGCGTTAACGACCGTTTCGTGCTCCGGTTGAGGACGAAACGAAGCACCGATAGCCATGGAAAATCAAACCCAGACGACCACGCTGCACGCCGAGCCGAAACGTTTGATGTCCAGCGACTTCGTCATCACCCGGGACGGCGAGGAGATCGCCTTGCTGGATCTGAAGAGCATGAGCGAGGCCGGCACGCTGCACATCGGTGACGAGGAATACCGGCTGGGTCGCGAGGGCATGATGAGCGGTGCGTTTTTCCTCGCCCGCGGGGAGCAGGTCGTCGTCAAAGCCGAAAAACCGAGCGCATTCCGGTCCGAATTCGTGATCCACATCGGTCCGACTCCAATCACGCTGCGGAAGGTGTCGATGCTGGGCTCGGGGTATGAGCTGCTCCACGGCGAGGCCGTCATCGGCCATATCGACAAGGACGGCCTGTTGACCCGCAAGGCGACGCTGTCGCTGCCGGCCGACTGGCCCCTTCCGCTCCAGCTGTTCGTCTACTGGCTGGTTCAGCTCATGTGGAACCGTGACGCCTCCGCCGCCGCCACCTGATGGGAATGGACATGATGATGAAACGCTTCTCGCTTCTCGCGGCCTCGCTGTGTCTCGTCACGGCCGGCTACGCCCAGTCCGGCGACCGCTACGCCCTGCTCATCGGCGGCCTGGGCGGGAGTGCGGAGTACACCGAGCGGTTTCAGCAATACCTGTTCGATACGCGCAAGGCGCTGATCGAGAACCACGGCTTCGCCGGCGACCACGTGGTGGTGCTGGGCGAGACCAAGCTGCAGAACCTCGACTTCGTCGACGGGGTCTCGCTCGAGGAGACCATCCGCGCCGAGTTCGGAAAACTCGCGGGCCGCGTTACGGCGGAGGACCACGTCTACGTCATCCTCTACGGACACGGCGGATTCGACGGCACCGAGGCGCGCTTCAACATCCCCCGGGCCGACCTCACGCAGGGGCAGTACGCCGAGCTGGTGAACGGCCTCGACGCCGGCCGCGTCATCTTCATCAACACCGCGAGCGCCAGCGCCCCGTTCGTCGCCGCGCTGAGCGGGGCCGGCCGGATCGTCATCACCGCGACGCGCGTCGGATCGCAAAAAAACGAGACGTTTTTCCCGGGCTTTCTGGTGGACGGGCTCACGTCGCCGGCGGCCGACCGCGACAAGGACGGCAGCCTCTCGGTCCTCGAATGGTACACCTACGCCGCCGAAAAAACCGACCAGTGGTTTACCGACAACGGCAACATCCCCACCGAAAACGCGCTGATCGACGACAACGGCGACGGCAAGGGGACCCGCCTCAACGAGCTGGAATCCGGCGCCGACGGCAACCTCGCCGGCCTGACCTACGTCCGCCGGCGGGACGCCATGCTGGCGGCGTCGGTGGGCACGGTGTCGGCCTCGTGGCTCCGGGAAAAAGAGCAGATCGAACAGGCTATCGCCGACGTCAAGAGCCGGAAGTCGGGGATGGAGACGGAGGTCTATTACGCCGAACTGGAGACGCTCTTCGTCCGCCTGGCGCGGGGCAACGAGGCCGCCGAGCAGGGGCAGTGAGATGGCTGGCGCCGGCTTGATACTCCGGTAACAATGCGACGGTAAGTTTGGGTATGCATCAACCCAGCGATACCGCGCATGAACAACCCGCACTGGACCGCCTATCGCCACGACGTGGCCCGACTGCATCGAGCGGAGCACCTCACTCCCCGGGAACGCGAACGCATCGAGGACCGCGTCGCCGGCCTGCTCGAACTCCTCGAAGCCGACCTCTCCGCCGTCGAGAAGGGGCGGCGCGTCGTGCAGATCGACGTCCGCATCGACGAGGACCTCGATCTGGAACGCGACTGACCGCTCGATGCTGGCACACATCTTGTCGATGTGCGGAGCGTGATCGCCCTCCACGCACCCATCGACGAGGACCCTGCGCATGGCATCGCTACGACTCCAATTCGCGTTTCTAATTCTGCTCTTCCCGTTCCTGAACCCGGCCGCCGGCCAGGATCGCACCGATCTCCCCAACCCCATCCTCTTCGTCACCCATCTCCCGATGCCGACGGAGTGGATGATGTTCTCGCAATCCTTCGGCAACCACCTCGGCAACGTCTCGAACGCCGGCCGCGGCGGCGACCTCTGGATCTATTATCCCGCCCAGGACAGCCTCAAGAACCTCACCGCGCTCGCCGGCTTCGGTACGGAAGGCTTCCAGGGCGCGACGAGCATCGCCGTCCGCGACCCGCAGGTGCACCGGGACGGCGCGAAGGCCGTCTTCAGCATGGCCGTCGGCGCGACGGAGCAGCAGTATCAGCACGTAGCCTACTACTGGCAACTCTACGAGGTGACCGGTCTGGGGATCGACGAGACGCCCGTCATCACCAGGGTCCCGAACCAGCCGGCGGACTACAACAACATCGCCCCGTTCTACGGCACCGACGACCGCATCCTCTTTACATCGGACCGCCCCCGCAACGGCGAGCGCCACCTGTATCCCCAGCGCGACGAGTACGAATCCGCCCCGACCGTTACCGGCATCTGGTCGCTCGATC